>DATFCB010000025.1:0-7272 GCA_035253525.1 Pyrinomonadaceae bacterium
TAAGTTGTCATGCTTACGAGGAGCAATTGGTCCGATTTCGCGGGCGTCTAAGGCGGGTGTAGCCAAAGTCAATTTAGGAAAGTGAGCAGTCAAAATGATAGGAAACCACTCACATGGACACAATTTCTGCCCATCCCCACCCTATCACACCTACTCAGCATATTCCATACCTAAATTTATGAAGTGAGCGGTGCCGGGGTCAGACCTGGCCCAGCTTAGTCTGTTATGTCTTACGTGAGATACAAGACGCGCCGGCCATTCAACTCCAATCTGGCCCAGCACCAACTCGAATTAATCGTTCATTCGCCTTTCCTGAAAATGGTACAATCCACCGCCCATGACGAAGTGTCCCCACTGCCTCCAGGATATTCCAGAAGACCGAAGCTCCTGCCCGTCGTGCGGGACCGCGCTCGGCGACTCTACTACGCCGACCCAGTTGTTCCCGGAAGAGAAGGGCGGCGCGCGGATTAAATCGAGCGCGGCGCGTCGCAAAGCGCGGGCCGGCGTCTCACAGCCCTCCGTCTCGTTCGACTCGATAGACGACGCACGCTTCGCACCGGGCACCACCCTCGCCGGGCGCTACCGCATCGTTAGCCTCCTCGGGCGCGGCGGCATGGGCGAGGTCTACCGCGCGGACGACCTCAAACTGGGCCAGCCCGTCGCCTTGAAGTTCCTGCCCGAAATGCTCTCGGCGGACGGCGCAGCGCTCGCGCGCTTTCACCGCGAGGTGAGAATCGCGCGCCAGGTCTCGCACCGCAACGTCTGCCGCGTTTACGACATTGGCGAGGTGGACGGCCAGCACTTCCTTTCGATGGAGTTCATCAAGGGCGAGGAGCTGGCCTCGCTCATACGGCGCATAGGGCGTCTGCCAGCGGACAAGGCCGTCGAGGTCTCGCGCCAGCTCTGCGCTGGGCTCGCCGCCGCCCACGACAATAAGGTCCTGCACCGCGACCTCAAGCCCGCCAACGTGATGATTGACGCGGACGGCAACGTGCGCATCACGGACTTCGGCCTCGCGGGCCTCGCCGAAGAGATTCAACGCGACGACATGCGCGCGGGCACGCCCGCTTACATGGCCCCCGAACAGCTCGCAGGCTCGGAAATCTCCGTCAAGAGCGACATCTATTCGCTGGGGCTCGTCCTCTACGAACTCTTCACGGGCAAGCGCGCTTTCGAGGCCGGCTCGCTCGACGAGTTGATGCGCCTGCGCCGCAGCGACGCGACACCGACCAACCCGTCGTCGCTCGTCAAAGAGATTGACCCGCTGGTCGAGCGCGTCATCCTGCGCTGTCTGGAGAAGGAGCCAAGGAATCGCCCGGCCTCGGCGCTGCAAGTGGCGGCGGCGCTGCCGGGCGGAGACCCCTTGCAGGCCGCGCTCGCGGCGGGCGAGACGCCCTCGCCCGAGATGGTGGCGGCCGCGCCGAAGGAGGGCGTGCTCCGCCCCGCCGTGGCCCTCGCGCTCCTCGCCTCAGTGTTGGTCGCGCTGGCCTCCTTCGCGCTGCTCTCGAAAAAGGCGTTCCTGCATCGTCATGTGCCGCTTGAGAAGTCGCCCGACGTGCTCAGAGAGCGCGCCAGTGAGATCGCGAAAAAATTGGGTTACACGGCCGCGCCGGCCGACACGGAGTATAGCTTCTTTCATGACGCGGACTATTTGATCTACGTCCGCGACCACGACCGCTCGCCCGACCGCTGGGACAGATTGGCGTCCGGGCGGCCGCCGGCAATCCGCTTCTGGTACAGGCAGAGCCCGAGCCTCTTTGAGCCCCTCAACAGCTCCGATGTCTGGGCCAACGACCCGCCGAACAACGTCCCCGGCATGGTGTTCCTGACGCTCGACACGAGAGGTAATCTGTCTTACTTCGAGGCCGTCCCGCCTCAGTCAGATGACGGGCAGCGCGCCGATGAGCCGCCGGACTGGTCCACACTCTTCCGCGAAGCCGGGCTCGACCAGGCTTTGTTTCGGCAGGCCGATTCGAAGTGGACTCCGCCGCACGCCTACGACGTGCGCGCCGCGTGGGAGGGCACATACCCCGGCACGCCGGAAGTTCCACTCAGAATCGAGGCGGCCAGCTATCGCGGCAGGCCGGTCTATTTCGAGCTGGTCAATCCGTGGAAGAAGTCGGCCGAGCAGGCCGCGAGCATCGCCATAGAGGCCGGCGAGAGAGTGGGCTTCGCCCTGGTGGCCGGTCTATTCTTTGTCGCGCTCTTCGTCGCGGCGTACCTGGCCTGGAGGAATTTGCGGCTCGGGCGGGGCGACCGGCGCGGCGCGTTCCGGCTGGCGGTCTTCCTCTTCATGACGCGTATGCTCACCTGGGTCGTCACCGCGCACCACGTGCCGGCGGTCAGCGAGGCCACGAGCCTGCTCGCCGCGGGACTCATGTCGGCGATCTTCTGGTCCGTCTTCATGGGGCTCATGTACCTCGCGCTCGAACCTTTCCTGAGGCGGCGCTGGCCGGAGCGCGTCATCTCCTGGAGCCGCCTGCTGGCGGGGGACTGGCGCGACGCCCTGGTCGGACGTGACATACTGATCGGGGCGGTCTTCGGCGTCGCGGTCATGACAATGTGGTATCTGGGCGAGTTGGTGCCGGGCTGGGCCGGGCTCCTCCCGAACGTCCCGGACCCCATCTCAGAGGCGGGCTACGAGTCACGCTTTTTCCTGCCGCTGCTGATGAGCCAGATTGGCGCGTCGCTGGCGTTCACCTTCATCATCGCCTTCGTCCTGCTCATCCTCTCGATGCTGCTGCGCCGGGAATGGCTTGGCATCGGCGCGGGCTGGGTCCTGATCGGCGCGGTCGCGGTCCTGGTGGTCTCCTGGAAGTCGCCCGTGACGTGGGCATTTCACTTCCTCATGTTCACGCTACTCATCATCGCCGTCACGCGCTTCAGCCTGATAGTCGCCTTAGTCGCCCTCATCTTCCAGCACATGATCATCTTCTTCCCCATCACCACGGAACTCTCCGCCTGGTACGCGACGAGCTACGTTCTGGACCTGGTCGTGCTGGTGGCGCTGACAGTCTTTGGCTTCTACACCTCGCTCGGCGGCCAGCCGCTCGTCCGCGGCAAACTGTTAGGGGATTAAACTGATTGCGGATTGGAAGAAAAGCATCAAGCGCTTTCTTTGCGACTTTGCGCCTTTGCGTGAGGGAATCTCTCGCCAAGGCGCAAAGTCGCAAAGCTGTTGAGCCGTTCTGTCCGTCGAGGTCTTTCTCTTAAATCCGCAATCGCTACGCTTTCTCTAAGCCTGCGTACTTCTCGATCAACTTCTTCTGCCCGAAGCCGGGGAAACTGACTGTGAGTTTGGCGGAGTCGCCAGTGCCCTCGCGGCGCAGCACGAGGCCGCGACCGTATTTCGGGTGGCGGACGTGCGAGCCGGGAGCGAAGTCGCCGCCCGACGATGAGGTCGAAGAATTGCTTGCGCTGGCGCTCGCCGCGCGGCGTTTGATGGTCGGCTCGGGCTGAGTCCTCGGCGTCGAGCCACCGAGTTGTTGCCCGCGCTTGCGGAAGAATTCGGCGATGGAGTCCGCCGAGTCGTAAGTCTTGCCCGTGTACTTGGTGCGCTCGCGCGTGTCGCCGCGAAGCGCCTCGGCGGCGTGCTTGTTTTCGAGCGTCGAGGACGAGCGCGCGAACGAGAGCCACGAGTTGCCGCGCGAGAGGTCTTCCATCAAATCGAGCGGCATCTCGTTCAAAAACTGCGAGGGCTCACTCGCCATCTCCTCGCCGTAGACGCGCCGCTTCATGGCGTGCGTGACGTAGAGGAATCGTTCGGCGCGCGTGATGGCGACGTAGCAGAGGCGGCGCTCCTCCTCCAACTCCGCAGGGTCCGTGGCCGAGCGCGAGTGCGGAAACAATCCGTCTTCCAGGCCGACGATGAAGACCAGCGGAAACTCCAACCCCTTCGCCGCGTGCATCGTCATCAGCGTGACGGGCGCATCGCGCTTATACTGGTCCGTGTCGGAGACGAGCGCGGCGTGGTCTATGAAGTCGCGCAAACCCTCGCCCTCCTGCTTGTCGTAATCCACAGCCGCGTTGACCAACTCCTGCAAGTTCTCTAACCGCGCCTCGGCCTCGTCCGAGTTCTCCGCCTTGAGCGCGTTGGCGTAGCCGGTGTCCAGGATGGCCGCCTTGACGACATCGGAGACGGGCGATTCGCTCGACGCGGCGTTGCCGGCCGCCGTGACGAGGTTGGTGATAATCTCCTTGAAATTTTTGAGCGCGACTTTTGCGCGCGGGCTCAAGCCCTGGCCCTCCTGCTCTGTGACGATGCTGATAGTCTCCCAGTGCGAGACGCCGTAGTCCTTGGCGCGGCGTTCTATCTCGTCCAGCGTCTGCTTGCCGAGGCCGCGCGCGGGGCTGTTGATGACGCGCATCAGCGCGATTGAGTCGTGCGGGTTGAGCGCGAGCTTCAGATAGCTGATGATATCGCGCACCTCCATGCGCTCGTAAAAGGAGAAGCCGCCGACGATGTTGTAAGCGATTCCGGCGCGACGCAAAGCTTCCTCGAAGACGCGCGACTGGGCGTTCGTCCGGTAGAGCACGGCGGCGCGTATGTCCGGGTCAACGCGGCGATGCTCTTCGATTTTGGCGGCGACGAAGCGTGCCTCGGCGTCCGAGTCGAAAGCCTGGTAGTAGCGTATGCGCTCGCCCGAAGGGTTGGCCGTCCAGAGCGTCTTCCCCTTGCGCTCGGTGTTGTGTTTGACGACCGCGCCCGCCACGTCGAGGATCGTCTGCGTCGAGCGGTAGTTCTGTTCCAGGCGAATGACTTTCGCGTCTGGATAATGCTGCTCGAAGTTCAAAATGTTCGTGATGTCCGCGCCTCGCCATTTGTAGACTGAATTGTGTGTGAAAATCCCTCCGGCGACGAAATTATGAGTCCTCTCCACGTTAAAGTCATAAACATTACCTGTGTAAGTCCAACGCTCGACTGCTTCCACTTCATCTAGATCAATACCCGCGTCTGTTTGTATGTAAACCTTCATGCCCGGCAAAACGTGCGAGGCCGGAGTGAAGTATAACGAGAGACCTGAGGCGAACCCCGCTTTGAGAATCAGGTTCACGTCCCCTAAGGCTGCGCTTACCTTGTCATGTAAGCGCATTATCTGGCCGAAATCCTGGGAGGTCGCTCTAATCCGCCAGCCTGTTCGCTTTGAAGCTGTAGGATGAAGACCGGCTAGTCGAAGACTCTCGGCATCAGAGTTATCCGTCCCGAGAACCTCGCAATAGTGCAGAGTGTTATGACGCCCGTCTTTGCACAGAGTAACGCCGAAGTTCCGCCGCCTTTTCGTCGTTATGCATTTCGGAACGTGGTGCGGCTGCTCAATGAACATGTTCTTAGATGTCAGTAGTTTCTTCGCCGCAGATTCTGTATCTAGCCTGGAGAAAAGATGGTTAATTGTTGATTGCGACAGCTTGGCTCCGGGGACCGAAACAAATACGCATGTCGGCAACCCGAACTTAGCCGCATAGTATTGCTCCCAGCCACGAGCCTCCTCATCAGTGCGGCACGCCTCTAAAAGCCAGATTGCGTCCGCACGTTCCTGATTTGTCCGTTGGATGAACCCGAGGGATGGTTTGTCAGGCCCCTCGAAGCGGTAACGACGTGTGGTTCCGATTCTGTAGCCCATCCCTCTTTTAAACATAAGATAGGTAAAAAAGAGGTCTTCTCCTCCCAACATATACCGTGCAAAATGTACGTGCTCGGGTGTGGTTGTAACCTCGCGCCCTGATTTTGTTCTGATAGTTACGACAGGCTGGTCGGTGACTTGTCGGCAAAAGACATCGGTGACGGCACTGTATTGAGTCCGACTATCCCCCTTAGCACTTAAGACCATATCCCCCGGACGGATATTTTCTGCGTTGAGGATTCCCGCCTTTGTAGAAATTGGAGTCCCTTCAATAACGCACTGATCTTCGTCGCCGACGACGCAGATGTTCTGGTGCTTCTCGGTGAGGAAGCGAATCAGGGCGAACTGAAGCATGTTCGTGTCCTGGTATTCGTCAACGAGGATGTAGCGGAAGCGGTTGTTGTAGTAGTCGCGCACCTCTGGGACGCGGCGCAGCAGTTGGACGGTCTTGATGAGCAGGTCGTCAAAGTCGAGCGCATTGTTGTTGACGAGGCGCTCCTCGTAGAGCTTGAAGACGCGGGCGATGGCCGTGCGCTTCTCGTCGTTGTACTCGACGCGCGCGGTGTAGGATTCGGCGTCGTCGCCGTGGCGGTTCTTCGCGCCGGAGATCGCGCCCTGCGTGGCGCGCGGCGCGAGTTGCTTGTCGTCGTAACCCAAATCTTTGATGCAAGCCTTGACGAGCCGCACGGAATCGTCCTGGTCGTAGATGGTGAACGAGCGCGTGTAGCCCGCGTTCAAAGCCTCTATGTGCTGGCGCAGGATGCGGACGCAGAGGCTGTGAAAGGTCGAAATCAAAGGCGCGCTCGCGAGTGGCGAGTCGGCGAGGAGCCGCCGGACGCGCTCGCGCATCTCCTCGGCAGCCTTGTTCGTGAACGTGACGGCGAGGATGTTGTGCGGCGCAACATTGCGCTCGGCAATCAAATAGGCGATGCGGTACGTGATGACGCGCGTCTTGCCGGAGCCCGCGCCCGCCAGGATGAGCAGCGGCCCGTCAGTCTCGGTGACCGCTTCGCGCTGTTGTTGGTTAAGTGCAGATAAAAAATCCATAATCGAAAAGCAGTGATAAGTGATGAGTGATAAGTGATAAGAAAAAACTTTTCTTTCTTTTACTTATCACTTATCACTCATCACTTATCACTTAATAAGTTTCTGAATCGCCTTGAACTGTTCGTGCCGGGCGTCGCGCATCAATTCGAAGAGCGCCATTTCGGTGGAAGAGGGAATCGCGCCGCTCTGCTGCATCTTGGCGAGGGCAATCTGCTTGTTCTGCGGGAAGCGCGCCGTGATGCAGTCAATCAGGAGGTGCGCCTGGTAGCCGCGTGCGAGCAGGTCGTGCGTCGTCTGGTTGACGCAGATGTGTGCCTCTATGCCGCAGACGAGGACGTGCACTGCTTGCGTGCGTTCAAGTTCGGCTTCGAACGCGTTCGCACCGCAGGAGCTGAAGGCGGTCTTTTCAATGACGCCCAGGTCCGGCGGCAGGACGGCCTGAATCTCGTTCGCCGTGCGGCCGAGCCCTTTCGGGTATTGCTCGGTGACGATGACGGGGATGTTCAAGAGCTGCGCCGCGTGGGCGATGAGCGCGATGCGCGCCGCCGTCTCCGCGAAGTCAGAGATGTGAGAGCGAAAGCTCTCCTGCATGTCTATCACGGCG
>DATFCB010000026.1:0-4232 GCA_035253525.1 Pyrinomonadaceae bacterium
GGGCCTGGCAGCGCCTTGTGCAGTCAATCGAGCAATCCGGCGTGGGCGCGGACGAAGAGGACACGTCCGCGAAAGGAATCGTGGCGTGAAGGTTTTCGTTTCCCGCATCATGGGGCTACTGCTCCTCGCAGCTTTTTTCGCCGCCGTCCCCCACGTCGAATCGAGCGCCCGCGCGCAGACGCCTTCGCCCACTCCGCCTACTCAGGAGAAAATGGCACAGCCGCCCGCCCCGCAGCAGCAGGGGACGGCGCGCGAGCGGCGCGCGCAGGCTTACGCCAAATTGCTCGAAGGCCAGCGCCACCTCTCGGACCTCAAGCGCGACGGCGCGACCGCGACCCTGCGCCTGGCGAAGGAGGCGTTTCAGCAGGCCGCCACACTCGACCCGACACTCAGCGAGGCGCACACCGCGCTGGCCGAGATAGCCTTCTATTACCCCCCGCAGGATTTCGAGACGGCCGCGCGAGAAGGCATGGCCGCAACACGCGTTGACCCGAACAACTTCGGCGCACGCCGCATCCTCTCGCGTCTCTACACACTCAGGAGCGAGTTGCGCGAAGGCGACTTGAACCGCCCGTTCGCGGAACTGGCCGTCAGGGAGTTGAAAGAGGTCGCGCGGCTGGACCGTAACAACGCGGAGGCGTGGGCGCTGCTCGGCGAGTTTCATTACAAGATGGGGCGCACGGAAGAGGCTTTGGACGCCTGGTCGCGCTGGGCTGCCGCCCCGCCCTCGTCCGACACGCGCTTCTTCCAGTATGTCACCAACCGCGACCTCTCGCCCGACACGGCCTACGCGCGTCTGGGCGAGGCGCTGCTCAAGGCGGGCCGCACGTCCGAAGCCCTGGCGGCCGTCCGCCGCGCCATCGCGCTCAACCCCGAGAACGGCGAGTACGCTGAGCTACTGGCCCAGATGGTCGAGGCGGGCGGCATGGACGATCAGGCCGCCATCACTGAGTTGCAGCGCATGGTCACTGCGGACCCCGCGAACGTAGCCACAGCGGAACTCTTAGCGCGCGTGCAGACGCGCGCAGGCCGCGTGGACGACGCCGCGGCCACCTTGCGCGCGGCGATAGCCCGCCAGCCGAAGGGCGAGCGCGAGCAACAACTGCTGCGCACCTCGCTCGCGCAGCTTTACAGCGACGCGGGCCGTACGGCCGACGCCATCGCCGTTTACGAAGAACAGCTCAAAGATCGCGGCGTCGCGGACGCGCCGCTGGAAACGGACGAAGAGAAGCTGGTTGCGGGCCGCATCCTGCAAAGGATGATCGAAGTTTATAAGCGCGCGGGGCGCACAACGGACGTGACCGCGACGATTGAGCGTATGCGCAGGCTGCTCGGCAAAGACGACCCGACGCCGGACGCGCAGCACATACAGTTCCTGCGCGAGCAGGGGAAGCGCAGCGAGGCTCTGGAGGCCGTGCGCTCTGCCCGCCAGCGTTTCCCGGAGCAGACCGGGTTCCTGCGCATCGAAGCGCAAACGCTCGCGGACCTCGGACGCGTTGACGAGGGTGTCGCCCTGCTGCGCACGCAGTTGAAAGGCTCTGCGGGAGACTTCAACGAGTATTTAGTGATTTCCGGGCTCTACCTTCAGTCCGGTCGTGCGCCGGAGGCCGTGGCCGCGGCTCGCAAGGCGCTGGAACTCGCGCCCGCCGAGAGGCCGGACATGGTCGAGGCCGCGCTCATCACGCTCTCGTCGGCTCAGGAGCGTGCGGGCGACCCGCGCGGCTCCGAAGAGTCTCTACGCCGCATCCTCGCGCGCGACCCGGACAACGCGACGGCGCTCAACAACCTGGGCTACTTCCTGGTCGAACGCAACGAGCGGCTCCCCGAAGCTCTTGAGATGATTCAACGCGCCGTACGCGCTAACCCCAACAACTCCTCGTTTCTGGACAGCCTGGGCTGGGCTTATTTCAAGCTCGGCAGGCTGGACGAGGCGGAACGTCACCTGATGGAGGCGGCCCGCCGTAACCATCAGTCGGCCACGATTCAGGAGCACCTGGGCGACGTTTACCAGAAACGCGGGAAAAATGAGTTGGCGCGCACAGCCTGGCAGAAAGCCCTCTCCCTGACATCCGGCGGCGAAAATAGTGCCAGAATCCGCGCCAAACTGGACGGTAAAGAGCCGAAGTAGCCTCGAAGGCCCGGCCTCACGCTAACCCCTGCCCCTGCACACAAAAAATCCCGCCTCTTACGAAATTAAATCTCGACGCGCGCACCCGTTGTGTGCCAAGATGCAATTCCGCAGTAATCGAAATGAAATAAAAAAACGGTTGTCGTCGTTGAACTTTGTTTGCTATCATCGGGTTGACATTTGAGGACCGCCAGCCCCAAGCGCGGTCAGGTTTAGGCAGCTTTCTCACGGCCTGACGTGGAGCCAAACTGGCGGCTCCGAAGAAAGTTCCCCTTTAATGAATCGTAAAATTCGGGTTCCCCTTATTGCTGTGAGCAGGTCTGTCAGCTTGCTCTTCCTCTGTTCGCTCTCCTTCACCTTTTTAGCGGCGACCACCGTCGAGAGTTTGGGCCAATCGTCTTCGGGCCGCCCCGTGGCTCGCCTGATTACGGCCTCGCGGCAGCCCGTGCAGCCGCAGATGCAGCACCGCGTTTACACGCGCCCGGCCGTTATCGCGTCCGCGCCTGTCTCGGCCAACAGCCTTGAGCGCCAGGCGTTCGATTTGATCAATGCTGCGCGGACAAAGAATCATCTGCCGCCGCTCGCGTGGGACGGGGATTTGTGCCGCGTGGCCCGCGCACACTCCGAGAACATGGGGCGTCGAAATTTCTTCGACCATGAAGCGCCGGACGGCTCGGACCTTTTGGACCGCATCAACGCGAGCGGCATCGTGTGGAGGTCGCTCGGCGAGAACATCGCGTATAATGAGGGACAGGTTGACCCTGTCCGCGTGGCCGTCGAGCAGTGGATGAAGTCGCCGAAGCACCTCGGCAACATCATGCGCGGTAAATACACGCACACGGCCGTGGGCATCGCGCGGACGACGGACGGTCGGGTCTACCTGACGCAGATTTTCATGATGCGTTGAGCGCGCCCGCAACGTCGGATGAGCATCCGGGCGGCTGGCGCTTCGCAACAAGAGAGGTCAGCCGCCCGTCGTGTCTGTGGCCGCTTTCACGCTCCCCTCGTTCGCTAAGATTAACTGGCGGCTTCACGTCCTGGGCCGCCGCGCCGACGGCTATCACGAGCTGCGCACAATCTTTCAGACCGTCACGCTCCACGACCAGTTGACGTTCGAGGCGCGCAACGACGACCATTTGAGTCTCACTTCCGCCTCGCAAGATATTCCCCTGGACGAAAGCAACCTTATCTTGCGCGCCGCCTCAGCGCTCAGAAACGCGCGCGGGATTCAGCGCGGGGCTTCGATTCACCTTGAAAAAGTCATCCCCGTGGAGGCTGGCTTAGGGGGCGGCTCGTCCAACGCGGCCGTCACGCTGCTCGGGCTCGCGCGACTCTGGGAAATCGAGACGAGCGCTGAAGAACTCGCGTCAATTGGCACAAAACTCGGGGCGGACGTGCCCTTCTTCTTGACCGGCGGGACCGCGCTCGGGACCGGCCTGGGAACGCTCATCACGCCGCTCGCCGACGTGGTCGCGGAACACCTGTTAATCGTCAAGCCGGAGGCGAAAGTCTCGACCGCCGCAGCCTACAAGGCGCTCAACTCGCCCGCCTTGACAAAGGCGTTGGGCGACATTATTCTCTCTATTTCTCGTGCAGACGAGCAATTTACGGATTCTTATCCTAACGCACTGCACAACGACTTCGAGCCGGTCGTCTTTCCCCTGAAACCGGAAATCGAGCGGGCAAGGGACGCCCTCATAAACGCGGGCGCGCGCTCCGCTCTGCTCGCGGGGAGCGGCTCAAGCGTCTTCGGAGTCTTTGACAATAGGGAAACGCGAGAGCGCGCGCAGCTGACGCTCAAGGGTGAAGGCCGCTGGCACATTTTCCCTTGCGCCACGCTCGCGCGGGATGAATATCTGTCGGCGCTCGGCGCGTCGGCCGCTCCCCTTCGGAGAGAGGCGGCGCACGGCGGCCGCGGGGTTAATCTTGGGGCGTAGCCAAGTGGTAAGGCACCGGTCTTTGGAACCGGCATTCGTAGGTTCGAATCCTTCCGCCCCAGAAGAACAGTGATGAGTGATGAGTGATGAGTGATGAGTTAAAGGCTCTTACTCATCACTCATCACTCATCACTTATCACTTCTTTTATGGGAACGACTGGCGGCAT
>DATFCB010000027.1:0-3782 GCA_035253525.1 Pyrinomonadaceae bacterium
TGCGCGGACTTGGACGACCTGCACCATGAACTCAGGTTGGCGATCAGCCGCTTACGGCAGAAGCCGCAGTTGATTCAATCCTTCTTCGCGAGGGTTGGTCTTGACATCTGAAAAGTTAACTTTTCAATGCAACAGTCATTAGAATTGGCGGTGGCGAGCCGATGCGATTTTATCATCACGTTCAACACAAGAGACTTTAGAGGGGCTGAGAAGTTCGGCATCGAAGTCATCACGCCTCAAGAGTGCCTGCGAAAGCTGGGTGAAATTTTATGAGCAGCCTGAACATCGAACTGCCGGATTCCTTGCTCAAGCAGGCGCGAGAACTTGCGGAGAAGGAGGGTGTGCCGCTTGAACAGTTCGTCGCGTCAGCGGTGGCCGAGAAGATGGCGGCGTGGAAGACGGTAGAGTATCTGAAAGAGCGCGCCGCCCACGGCGACCGGCAGAAATTCTTCGAGGCACTGGGCCGCGTGCCCGACACCGAGCCGGAAGAAGTTGACCGCCTACCCTGACGGCACGGGGAAGTGCCAATCTTTAGGTGTTATGGCTCAACAGTTTTCCAAACATCTATTCACGGTCGAAGATTTCCGGCTGATGCACGAGGCCGGCGTCTTCCGTCCCGACAGCCGCCTCGAACTCATCGCCGGAGAAATCTACGAGATATCGCCCATCGGCAAGCTCCACGCCGGCTGCGTCGCCGCGCTCTCCGAGATGCTACGGGATTTGGTTCAGCTCGCCGCCCTCGTCTGGGTGCAGAACCCGATTCAACTCGACGACTACACTCAGCCGCAACCCGACATCGCGCTGCTCAAACGCCGCGAAGACTTTTACCGCCGCGCCCTGCCGCGACCCGCGGACGTGATTCTGGTCGTGGAAGTCGCCGACACGACCGTTGATTATGATCGCCTCGTAAAAATTCCGAGCTACGCACTAGCCGGTATCACAGAGGCATGGCTCGTCAACCTGCGAGCCCGCCGTATCGAAGTCTACGCCGAACCCGACGCCGGGGAGTACAAAGTTGCCAAGTTCTATCAACCGGGAGAAGAGTTTCAGGCGCACACTCTGCCACACATGAAAATCAAAGTTGACGACGTGTTAGGCCAGGAGGGTGAATCTGGATAGGGGGCCTCACCGAATGAAGAGCAGGTTGAAGTGCTGGCAATTATTCACACTTCTCGCAACGACCTGCCGCAGGAAGAGTAGTCGCGTCGGCTTAACGTGTAAAAGTCAGGGCCCGACCTTGCAGAGGCTACTTCCAATTCAACAATATAGCGAAATTCCTGCTGAGGTTCATCTACCCCGGAGCCCATTTGAAATGTAAGGAGTGCGCCGTAAAATTAGCCATTGCAGTTGTAGGGCTGTCTTCCCCAATTCCACACTTGGGTTATTTTGTGGAGTTTCAAGTCGTAGCTTTATAACACTCTTCGCAGAATTGGTATTCTGCCAAATGCGGCTTTGTGGTGCCAGACAAGCATTGACCGCGAATCACTGCCTGCGTGGTCAAATTCAGACTTCAGTCACATATCGGGCCGCTGCAAACTTACGTAACCCCGCACAGGTCTTTTCCGGATTGCAACGATTGCCCGTAGGGGTGTTCGCGTCGCGCGTAGGTGCGTTGTGAGTTCGTATCGGTATGTTTGGGTGTCATATTGATGCGCTCGGATTGCGTATCGGTACGTTCAGATGGCTGGTAACGATGTTTGAAGTGCACGTAGAGGCGTTCGGGCGCGGTAAGTGAAATTCTGATGGCGCGTCGGGTGAAATGAACTATAATCAGCGCGTCGCAGGATTTGCCTCGCCTTCTTTTCCTCCCGCCCACAGTGGAGGAAATCCTTCTCAGCTTCACTCTCACAAAGGAGAAGACAAGATGAATAGCACTCAGAGGAGACGCTTTGAACGTCTGGCGCGCGTTAGTGCATTCGCGGCGGCCCACGCGGCGGATTTCCCGGAGACGAGTAAGGGCGGGCAGGCCGCCGCGCGCCTGAACGCGGTCATCGCGGAGGTGGAACGGCTCGACGCCGAGCGCGTGACGAGCGCGAGTTCGCGGCAACAGGCGACGGTCGGCAAGCGCGACCTGCGGGCGTCGCTGCGCGCGCAACTGGTCGCCATCAGCGACACGGCGGAGACCATCGGTCTCGACCACCCGGAGGTGAAGGGTAGCTTTCGTTGGTCGCGAGCGAGCGTCAGCGACCAGACGCTCCTTTCGCTCGCGCGCTCGTTCGCCGCCGCCGCCGCGCCGCTCAAGGCGCGCTTCGTCGAGTACGACATGCCCGCCGACTTCCTCGACCGGCTGAACGCGAGCATCGGCAGCTTCGAGCAGCACACGGGCCGACAGACCGCCGTCGCGGGCGCGGCCGTCGCGGCCGGTGCCTCGCTCGAA
This sequence comes from Pyrinomonadaceae bacterium, assembly GCA_035253525.1. Lineage (GTDB taxonomy): Bacteria > Acidobacteriota > Blastocatellia > Pyrinomonadales > Pyrinomonadaceae > QHXM01. Next base: position 2,378 of record DATFCB010000027.1, read on the forward strand.
GACGCGCTCACGCGCGGCGAGCAGCAGTTGGAGAGGTTCGACACCGCTGTCCGCAACAAGTATCGCGACGACCCTGGGAAAATGTCCGCCTGGGCGAGCGCCCGCCGCCTGGAGCGCGCACGCCGGCCGACGAACGGCGACGACGCGCCGCACGATGGTGGCGGCGCGACGATTGGTGGAGGGGATGCGCCGTCCGCGGCACAATAAAAACCTTCAGTTTCCCGCCCGGCGCGAGCGCTGCGACGCGAAGCTCTCCTCGCGCGAAACGGCGGTGGCGCCGCGAAAAGGCGCGGCAGGGCTCTCGTCCCGCCGCGCCTTTTGTTGTCCGCGCGCTTGTGCATTCGCCGTGCGTTTGGGTTTAGAATGGGCGTGGCCGCTTGACCTCGCTCGGCTTCGCGCGGCATTCTAAGGGCTCTAGATGTTTGAACTTTCGGCAGAGACTAAACTTACGGAGCGTTTTTCTGCATGCATTTTGATCCGACGAATAACATTTCGTGGCAGTTGGGTTACAGGGGCAGGGTCGCGGTTTTCATTGACGGTAACAACCTTTTCCACGCAGCGCGCTTCCACAACATTGACATTGACTACAACAAGCTGCTGCGCGTCCTCCTGGGCGACGGGCGGCTTTTGCGCGCTTTCTTCTACACGGGCGTGGACGTGGGGGCCGAGCGCCAGCAAGGTTTCCTCCTCTGGATGCGGCGCAACGGCTTCCGCGTCATCCACAAGGAGTTGAAGACCTTCTACGACGGGACGCGCAAGGCTAACCTCGACGTGGAGATCGCCGTTGACATGCTCAGCCTGGCGGGGCGCTACGACACGGCCGTCCTCGTCTCAGGCGACGAGGACTTCGTCTACGCCGTCAACGCCGTCGCCTACAAGGGCTGCCGCGTCGAGGTCGCCGGCTTCCGCTCGAACACCGCGCCGAAGCTGATTGACGTGGCCGACTACTTCATTGACCTCGGCGAGATCGCCGACAAGGTGCGCAAGGAGACCTCGCACGGCTCGCGCTACTACGAACACCACCAGCAGCACGAGGCGCACAACAACAATAACAGCCACGCCTTCTCCCACGCCGAGCACGCCCCGCCCCAGCGCGACGAGCACGTGGGGCAACAGCAACAGGGCCACGCCATCGAAGAGGCCGCCGCCCCGAACGGCGACCGCTCGCAACGCCGGCCCCGCCGCCAAGAGGCGCACGGCGGCGTCATGGAAGACTTCCAAGCGCCGCACGTCATGGCCGACGCAGGCGACGCCGAAGAGGCCGAGCGCTTCAACGCCCCCGGCGACTTCATCCGCGTCACCGACGACCAGTAAAAGCAGATGTTAGATGCTAGATGTTAGATGTCAGATAAGAGACAAGGACTGACATCTAACATCTAGCATCTAACATCTGACTTCTTCCTTA
>DATFCB010000028.1:0-3200 GCA_035253525.1 Pyrinomonadaceae bacterium
TTCATGCGCGCGAAGCGCGACGGCCACGGGCCGCGCCGCTCCGTCCTCTTCATCAACTTCTCGGCCGAAGAGAAGGGGATACTCGGCTCCGCCCACTACGCGCTGCGCGAGCCGCTCGTCCCGCTTGAAAAAACCGTCGCCGAAATCAACATGGACGGCGTCGGCGGGATTGACGCGAAGCACCCGGCCAAAAGCCGTAACTACATCTACATCGTCGGTGCCGGGAATCTTTCGCAGGAAATGATAGAGGCCAACCGCCGCGTCAAAGAGGCGACACAGATCAATCTGGAGCTGACCGACGGCCCCTCCAACTTCGGCTCAGACCACCAAAACTTCCAGGCGCAGCTCATCCCCTTCATCTACTACTCGACCGGCTTGACGGAACATTACCACCAGCCCACTGACGAGCCGGCGACGATTGATTACGACCACCTGGCGCGCGTCACGCGGCTCGTCTTCGGGACGGCGTGGCAGATGGCTAATCAGGACGCCAGGCCGCAGGCAGTCAACCGCAGCCAGTTGAAGCTGGACGGCTACGTCTGTCCCCCGTGCCCTTTCGAATGTGATACTGTTGTCCACGCTCATCCGGGCGAGTGCCCCGTGTGCGGGATGAACCTCGCGCCAAAGTACTCCGGCCCCGGCGTGAGCGCAGGGCGCTGACGAATACAACCTTACGAAAGAAGTGAACGGGAAGGGGGCTTTACGTGTACGAACTCGTAAGCGGACAGGAGCGGCTTCTCATCGGAGGATGACCGAGCGCCATCACCTGCCGGGAACATTGCCCGCGTGACAGGCCGAGCCGGGATAGGCTATGCTCTGACGGCGGCCGGCGGCGATGTACGGAGAGGTGCAGGAGTGGCTGAACTGGCAGCACTGGAAATGCTGTGTACGGGGAACCGTACCGTGGGTTCGAATCCCACCCTCTCCGCCAGAAAAGCAAGGATGAGGGATGAGGGATGAGGGATGAAATAAAGAAAAACCAGTTTTTATTTCATCCCTCATCCCTCATCCCTCATCCCTTATTTGGGGGGGTTGTGATGATGAGGAAGAGGTTTCTTAGTTTGCTCTTGCTCGGCGCGGTGGCGCTCGTGGCGCTCGGTTTCCCGCAAAGCGGCGAGGCGCAGAGGCGGCAGGCGAAGCGCGGGCAGGTGTGCGGCGACCCGGCGATGAGTTGCGGCGAAGCCAACATGTTTCAGCCTCACGACCTGCAATTCCGCATCCCGCGAAACGCCGTCATCTGGGAGTCGGAGCCGTTCTACGCCGTCATGCTGAAGAGCATCAGCGCCAAAGATAACTGCGAAACGCATATCCCGGAGAGCGAGCGCGAAGAGGCGCAGGCGCTCTTCCCGCGCCACAAGGTCTTCGCGGACAGGTGCGGCGAGCCCGGTAATCTCTACTACACTGGCACAAATTCCGACTACCGCTTCATGGCCGTCTACGCGGGCAAGACGCGCGCCGAGGCCAACCGCGTGCTCGCGCTGGTGCGCGCCACAGGGAAATTCCCGACGGCCAACCTGCGCCGCATGCGCACGGGCTTCAACGGGACGTAGCAGTTTGGCTTTGACGCGCGCGCGAAGGCTGAGGCTCGTTCTCGCTCGTTGCGCGCGCCGCGCGTGATGCTGTAGAGTAAGAGTTCGTGAGCGGGCTTCATTAATCGAGTTTTTGACAATTTATCAGACTTCGGGCTCCGCACAACGCTTGCCTTGTGAACTCCGCCAGGCCGGGAACGGAGCAACGGTAGCAACGGCGGCGTGTGCTGCGGGTCAGTCCGGAGTCTGGCCACTCTAAACAAAGTGATGAGTGATGAGTGATAAGTGATAAGTAAAGACTTCTTTCTTTTACTCATCACTCATCACTCATTACTCATCACTTTTTTATGCCCTACCAAGTCATCGCCCGCAAATGGCGTCCGCAGACTTTCGAGGAAGTTACGGGGCAGGAGCCCATTACGCGCACGCTGCGCAATGCCATCGAGCACGAGCGGCTGCACCACGCCTACCTCTTTTCGGGCGCGCGCGGCGTGGGCAAGACCACCACGGCCAGGCTGCTGGCGAAAGCCCTCAACTGTCACAAGTCAAAAAGCCCCACGCCGGAGCCCTGTGCGATTGACGACCCCACGGCCTGCGCTTCCTGTCGGGAGATTGCCGAGGGTCGCTCGATTGACGTGCTGGAGATTGACGCCGCGTCGAACACGGGCGTAGACAACGTGCGCGACGCCATCATTGGCAACGTCGCCATCTCGCCTGCGCGCGACCGCTACAAAGTCTTCATCATTGACGAAGTCCACATGCTCTCGGGCGCGGCCTTCAACGCGCTCCTGAAAACGCTCGAAGAGCCGCCGCCGCGCGTCGTCTTCATCATGGCGACGACCGAGAAACATAAACTGCCCGAGACGATTCTCTCGCGCGTGCAGCAGTTCGAGTTTCGCACCATCCCCACGGCCAGGATTGCCGAGCGCCTGAAGCTCATCGCCGACGCCGAGAAAGTAAAAATCTCGGCTGACGCGCTGCGCGAGATAGCGCGCGCGGGCGAGGGCTCCATGCGCGACGCGCAAAGTGCTTTCGACCAGGTCATCAGCTTCACCGGCACGGAAATCAAGGCCGAGGACGTGGAGACTGCGTTGGGGCTGGCGAGCGCGGAGATGCTGGCGCGCGTCGTCCAGGCGATTGCGGGGCACAAGGCCGCGGAAGCGCTCGCCGTCGTGGATGACCTGGTGATGCGCGGCCACGACCTGCGCAACTTCTGTCGAGATTTATTGGCACACTTGCGCGACCTGCTGGTCGCGAAAGTGGCGGGCGAGGACGGCCTGCTCGACGGGTCGGTCGCGGACCGCCGCGCGCTTCTCAGTCAGGCTGATAACTTTTCCGAGTCGGACCTGGTGCGCTTTTTCCACTCGCTGACCGAGACGGAAAACAACCTGCGCACGGCGGCGCACCCGCGCTACCAACTCGAAGTCGGCCTCGTCAAGCTGATGGAGATGCGGCGCGTCGTCTCCCTCAACAATCTGGTCGAGCGCCTGTCGGCCCTCGAAGAGTCTCTGAGAACGGGCGTTGCGCCTGCCGCTGGCACGACGCCACCGTCCACCGCAGGAGGGGGCGCGCAGCAGAGCAGCAGCGGCGGAAGACCGGGAGCGCCGCCCGCGGCTTCGACGCCGCGTGCAGGCAGCGCGATGAAAAGCGCGGAGCCGGAGGTCGCGGCCT
>DATFCB010000029.1:0-5084 GCA_035253525.1 Pyrinomonadaceae bacterium
TTCCGTAAGAAAACGGCCATTGAGTAAACACCTCAACCCCTTTGCGTCTCCAGCGCCTCCAGCGAGAGAAAACCAAGACATCTCACGCCAAGACGCAAAGGGGTTGAGACATTCAATCACTTGAGTTTTAGAATTATGGTAATCTCTTGCTGATTACTGACTACTGATTACTTTTTGGAGAATTATGACCTGGATTAAGACCGTCCCGCTGGCGGAGGCCGACGAGAAGTTGAAGCGCGCGATGGAGGCGCAGAGGGAGCTTTACCCGATTGAGTACGCGTCGCCGGTGCACCCGACGCCTGATGGCGAGTCCTCCGGCATCGTGGCCTCGCACAGCCTGATCCCCGACGCGCTCTTTCACGCGTTCGCGACCTTCGGCGCGCTGATGTCGCCGGAGTTGCCGCTCTCGCGCCGGCAGCACGAGATGATTACGACCGTCGTCTCGGTCAACAACCGCTGCCATTATTGAATCGAGTCGCACGCAGAGTTTCTGCGTCGGGTCACACTGGACGAGGATTTCGTCCGCCAGCTTCAAGACGACTATACACGAGCGCCGCTCTCGGAGCAGGACCGCGCGATGCTCGACTACGTCGTGCAACTGACGCGCGACGCCACGCGCATCACGCCCAAGTATCACGAGCGCCTGCGCGCCGTCGGCTTCGACGACCGCGGGATTTTACAGATCACGCTCATCGCCTCGTGGTTCAACTACATCAACCGCGTGGCCGACGCGCTCGGCGTCGGGCGCGACGAATTGGCAGACGCTCCTGCGGCCGAATAGCATTTTGAAAGCTCGTCCAACCAAATAGAGGTGACAACCAGATGAAAATGTCTTCCCCCCAAAGGTGGCTTACGCTGCTCGTCCTGCTGACGCTCTCGACCACGCTGGCCCACGCGCAAAGACGCGGGAGAAGAGGCGCGCGTGTAGATTCGTCCGGCCCCGTGGCGCAGTTGACCGCGATGAAAATCATTCCCTACAACGAAGCGAACGACACTTTCGAGGATGACGTTGCAGACTCGGACCGTGCTCTCTTCAACGACCTGCACCTCTCCTTCCTCGTCAAGATAGAGGTCACAGGCAAAGCCGGGGAATTTTCCAACCGCAGCGTACAGATCAGCGTCCGCCAGGGGAACAAACAGACTCTGAGCCGCACGGCGATGGTCGGTATCTACAACGAAGCCGGGAAGTATTTCGTCCCCGTCTGGATTTACGGCCCCATCTGCCAGGAAACCACCATCCAGGCCACGCTCACGGGTCAACCCCAACGCTCCACCCTCAAGAAGACCATCCGGGCCAACTGCGGAGAGTAAAGCAGTGGTCAGTGGTCGGTGGTCAGTGGTCAGTTAAAAGAAAGAGAAGAAGGCAGCCGAGCTGACTGCTCTCCACTGCCTTCTTGTTTTTGGTCTTAACTGACCACTGACCACTGACCACTTCATACGATATAGTGCCGAGGCGCACACCATCTGGCATAAGAGTCCTGACAATTCCCGCCTGAACGCAATAAAAATATAAGAAAAGTGAGAAGGGCGCGTGCCTCGGAGGGCGCGGGCACACGCTTTGCACTCGCGCCCCGTCAGCAGATGAAGCCCTCGCAATAAGGCTTTTTCTCTCCGAGAGCGCACCTGAGCTTTTCTACGGAGCTATGCCCCTGTGTGCCCTCTTTGCGAGCGAGCGGCTCTCTTCAAAGACGTTTCAAAATTCAAAGGAGCGTAAGCCATGTGGTACTCGCGGCCCACTGCCATCACCCGTCTCTTCTTGCTCTCCATCCTGCTCGCCTTCACAGCCACGACCGTCGTCGTGCGCGCAGACGAAAACACGGACGACGACGAATACGAGGAGAACGCACGCGTCGCGCGCGTCAGTCTCATTAGCGGCGACGTGCAACTGCGCCGCAACGGGAGCACCGACTGGGAGAACGCGCGCGTTAACTTCCCGCTCGTCGAGGGCGACGTGCTTGCCACGACTGGCGCGGACGCGCGCGTCGAAATTCAGATTGACGCGCGCAACTTCGTGCGCGTCGGCGGCGACGCGATCCTGCGCGTCGTTTCTCTGCGCGACGCGGGCGTCGCGCTCAGTCTCTCCGAAGGCGTTGCGACCTTGCGGCTCGCGCGCTTCGACCGCGACAAAGAATATTTTGAGATAGACGCTCCGGGCACGACGCTCTCGGCCGAAGAGCGCGGCGTCTACCGGATAGACGTTGGCAGCGACGGCCGCGTCCGCCTCGCCGTGCGCGACGGCGGACGCGCGCGCATCTACTCCGAGACTTCAGGCTTCACCCTGCGCGACGGGCGCGCGGCCGAACTGGTGCGCAATGGTTCGGCCGCGGGCGACTGGGAATTGACCGCCGCCGCGTCCTTCGACTCCTGGGACATCTGGGTTGACGAGCGCGAGCGTTACCTTTCAGCGCGCCTCAAATACGAGGACCGCGACCGCTACTACGACCGCGACGTGTGGGGCGCGGAAGAGCTTGATGCTTACGGCGACTGGACCTACGCGGACTCTTACGGCTGGGTCTGGCGTCCGCACAGAACGGTCGTCAACAACTATTACAACTGGGCTCCCTACCGCTACGGCCACTGGATTTGGGTCCCGCCCTACGGCTGGACGTGGGTCGGCGACGAGCCGTGGGGTTGGGCTCCGTACCATTACGGCCGCTGGGTCTATTACAACGACAGTTGGTGCTGGGCTCCGCGCGGCTACGGTTATTCGTACAAGCGGGCATGGTGGCGGCCCGCGCTCGTCGTCTTCGCCTACGTCCCGACCTCTTATGGCGAGCAGGTCTGCTGGTATCCGCTCCGTCATGGGCAGCGCGACCCGCGCAGCCGTCACTACCGCCGGCTCGAAGCATTGGGCCGACGTGACCGCGACCGTTTGCAGCGCACCAACCCCGCGTACCTGCGCGCCATCACGACCATGCCCGCTCGCCAGTTCGGGCGGCGCGCGGAGCCTCCGCGGCCCGCGACGGACGAGATTGCGCGACGCGTAGTCGGGACAGAGCCCGTGCGCGGGCGTCTGCCGATTGGCCCGCCCGCGAGGAATCCGGGCGAGCAGAAAGTTCCACGCGTCATCGCGGGCAGACCCCCAACGCCGGGCGGCGGTGGAGCGGCCGGGCCGCCTCTGCCTGACCGTCAGACCGGCGCGGCGCGACGCACGCCCGGTGTCCCGCTCGACAACGAACTGCGCCGCGCGCGCGTCTACAACGGGCGCGAGCCGCGCCCCCCCTTGGACCAACTCCCGAACCAGGGCGCGACGCCGAACAGCGGCGGACGAATCTTCGACCGCGCTGATTCCACGAACACCGGCGTCGTCACGCGCACCCCGCGCGCGCGCTCCGTAGAGCCGCAGCCCAGAGAGCGCAACGGCCAGGGGAACGACGGCACACAAACGCTCGACCCGCGCCCACGCCGCCCACGCGCGGACACGGACGACGACCGCACGCAAGCGCCGCCGCCGGATGTCGAGCGTCCGCCCGTCAGCAGTCCGCCCGTGCGCAATGTTGACCCGCAGCCACGCGTGCGGCCGCGCCGCGACGACGACAACAATGACGGCGGCGGTCAAGTTGTGCCGCGCCCTCAGCCCAGGCCAGAGCCTAGAGTCGAACCGCGCCCGGAGCGCAAGCCTGAGCCGCGCGTCGAGCCGCGTCCCGAGCCGCGTCCCGAACCGAGGCACGAGCCTCGGCCGGAGCCGAGAGTCGAGCCGCGACCCGAACCCAGACCTGAGAGGCGTCCCGAACCTCAACCGGAAAGACGGCCGGAGCCGCAACCGGAGCGGCGACCTGAGCCACAGCCCGAGCGGCGTCCAGAGCCTCGCGTCGAGTCCAGACCCGAACCGAGGCCCGAGCCAAGACAGGAGTCCAGGCCCGAGCCGAGGCCGGAGCCACCGGCCCGGCAAGAGTCGAAGCCCTCTGCTCCGCCGCCGCAGCGCGAGAGTGAGAAACAGGACCGCCCGTCCAGGCGCGGCCGATAGGCTGTAAGAAAACTTTACGGGCGGCAGAACCCGACCGAGAAAGGCAAGCTCATGAAACTACGAATCACACTGCTCGCGGCGTTTTTAATAGTGAGCGTCGCGGCCGTCATCGCTCAGGACCGTGCGCGCACGGTCGAAGCCTCGCACGGCTCCGTGGCAACTCTGTCCGCGAAGGCGGCTGCGAACCCCGCCTACATCCCGCACGGCTCGAAGGTCTACGTCAACACGATTCAAGGCATGAACGGCTTTGAGAACTACCTGGTCGCGGCCTTCAAGAAGAAGAAGGTTGATCTTCTGGTCGTGACCGACCGCGCGCAGGCCGACTTCGAGATCACTGGCTACGCCGCGCACCAGCGCGCTGGCTGGGCCAAAATCATCTTCGGCAGCGGCCTCCCCGAATCCGAGGCGAGCATACAGGTCATCAACCTCCGCACGAGCGTCATCGCCTACGCCGTCGGCTCCTACAAGGTGGACGCCTACAACGGCAAGAAAAGCACCGCCGAGCACCTTGCTAAAAACCTGCGGCAGAAGATGGAGCGCGATGACAAGCGGCTGAATAAATAGTTTCAGGTTTCAGGTTCGCTGTCTTTAACCTGAAACCTGAAACCCACCAAGGGCTATTATGAAAATCACACGCCCACTTCTTACAGCGTGTACCGTGCTCCTCGCCGTCTCTTCGTTCGCGGGTGTGGCGCGCGCGCAGAGTCGGGTCGAAGCGAAGGCAGTTAAGCCCGACGTGCGGCGCTCTCTCGGCGCGCGGGCAGCGCGCGCGGGCGGCGGCGCAAAGCGTAAAGGCGGCTACGAACCGGCGCGGAATGTTGCGTCTTTGTCGCGGCGGCCGACGGTTGAGATCAACGCTACCGTCGAAGCTCAGATGCAGAGGCGTGCGCCCGCCCGCGTGAGAAAACAGGAAGCGACCGGGGCAATGCAGAGCCTCGCGGCGGCGGCTTTGCCGAAGATTCTGGCGGGCACGCCGCTCAGTTGGATTCTGCACACGTCGCAGTTGAGCCTCACGTCTTTGGCCGGGTCGAACGAGCAGTACGTGGACGCGACGGGCAATCTGGTGGCGGACGAGAGGACGACGTTCGACGCGGACGGCGGCTCGTTCGACATCGCC
>DATFCB010000030.1:0-3738 GCA_035253525.1 Pyrinomonadaceae bacterium
ACTGACCACTGACCACTGACTACTGCAATTCTAATCTTCCGCCCTGATTTCCAGCAACACGCCGCGGGCGGTTTCAAGGACGTTGTCGGCCTCTTTTTCGTCCAGGTCTACGCGCAAAACGCCGCTCGGCGTGAAGCCTGCGCCGGGGCGACGCCCGATTAGCTCCATCAATTTGTCGGGCGCGACGCGCGCTTTCTCGCTCAGCTTGATGGCGATGCCCGTCGGCGTGCGGTCAATCGAGATGACGCCGACCTCTTCGGCCAGCCGGCGCAAGCGGGCATAATCGAACAGTCTTTCGACCGCCGGGGGAAGCCGCCCATAGCGGTCCTGCGTCTCGGCCAGGATGGCCCGTAGCGTCGCCTCGTCGCGCGCCGAAGAGACGCGCTTGTAGGTCCTGAGCCGCTGACCCATGTCCGAGACGTAGTCCTCTGGAATCGCCACGTCCACGCCCAGGTTGATGGAAACGCTGGTTTCGTCCTCGACCGCCTCGCCGCGCAATTCCGCGACCGTGCGTTCAAGCATCTGCGTGTAAAGATCAAAACCGAGCGCGTCCATATGGCCCGACTGCTGCCCGCCCAAAAGGTTTCCGGCCCCGCGTAATTCCAGGTCTAAAGCTGCGATGCGGAAGCCCGCGCCCAAATCGGAGAACTCGCGTATGGCTGCCAGGCGGCGGCGCGCTATCGGCGACAGCCCCTGCTCGGACGGAATCAGAAGGTAAGCGTAAGCGCGGCGGTTTGAGCGCCCAACGCGCCCGCGCAATTGGTAAAGCTGCGAAAGCCCGTAAGCGTCGGCGCGGTTTATGATGATGGTATTGGCGCGCGGGATGTCTATCCCGTTCTCGATAATGGTCGTTGCAACCAGAACGTCATACTTGTAGTCCACGAAATCGAGCATCACCTGCTCCATCTCGCGCTCGTTCATCTGCCCGTGCGCCACGCCCAAACGCGCCTGCGGCACGAGCCTCTGGACGAGCGCCGCGATGGTGTCAATGGATTCCACCCGGTTGTGTATGAAGAAGACCTGCCCGACGCGTCCGAGTTCCAACTCTATCGCGGACTTGATGACGCTCTCCGAGAACTGTACGACCTGCGTCTGAATCGCGAGGCGGTCGCGCGGCGGCGTCTCAATCAAAGACATGTCGCGCAGGCCCATCAAAGACATGTTGAGCGTGCGCGGAATCGGCGTGGCCGAGAGCGTGAGCACGTCAACTCTCTTCTTCAACTGCTTCAAGCGCTCCTTGTGCGCCACGCCGAAGCGCTGCTCCTCGTCCACGACGACGAGGCCGAGGTCGCGGAAGCGTATGTCTTTGGAAAGGACGCGGTGTGTGCCAATTACAACGTCAACCTCGCCCGACTCGACGCGCTTGACCACGTCCTTCTGCTCCTTCGGCGAGCGGAAGCGCGAGAGCAGTTCGACCTTCACGGGGAAGGCCGCGAACCGCGTGCGGAACGTCTCGAAGTGCTGGTAGGCGAGCACGGTCGTCGGCGTTAAGACGGCCACCTGCTTCCCTTCCATCACGGCCTTGAACGCGGCGCGCATGGCGACCTCCGTCTTGCCGTAGCCCACGTCGCCGCACAAGAGCCGGTCCATCGGCACGGGTTCCTCCATGTCGCGCTTCACGTCCTCAATCGCCGTCTCCTGGTCCGGCGTCAGGACGTACTCGAAGCCTTCCTCGAACTCGCCCTGCCAGGGCGAATCGGTCGCGTAGGCGAAGCCGCCGACGAGTTTCCTCTCCGCGTAGAGGCGGAGCAGTTCGTCCGCCATGTCGCGCATCGCGCGCTTGGCCTTCGCCTTCGTCTTCTGCCAGCCCAAGCCCCCCAGGCGGTCGAGCGTCGGCTGATTCCCTTCCGCGCTCGAATATCTTTGAACGAGGTCGAGCCTTTCGACTGGCACATAAAGCTTCGCGTCGTCCGCGTAATAAAGCAGCATGAACTCGCCGCGCCTGTCCGGCCCAAGCTCCAATGTCTGCAACCCGCCGAACCGCGCAATCCCGTGATCCACGTGAACGACGTAATCCCCGACTTTCCAATCACGAAAGTCGGAGAGGAACGCTGCCGTCTTGGATTTTCGCTTTCCGCCTTCCGCCTTCTGCTTTCTGCCTTCCGCCCTGAGCGCCGTGTCGCTCGCCTCGTCGAACAAATCCTGCTCGACGTGGACGACGAGTCCGGCAGTCGGCAGCTCGAAGCCGCCCGACAATCGGCCCACCGTCATGACGACGCCTGCCTGCGAAGTCTCCGGCGCGCTCACGCTCTCGTCGCTCAGGGCGACGCGCGCCTCCACCTTGTACTCGGCCAGAATCTCCGCCACGCGCTCGGCCACGCCCAAACTATGCATGACGAACAGCACGCCCGCCCCGGCACGGCGCTTCAACTCGTCCGCCAATTCCGGCAGCCGCCCGTGATAACGCCTCACACTCGTCGCGCGCCACTCGACCTCTTCTTCAACTTCGACCGCCGGGAAAAGGAAGAGCGGGCTTGTTGCTCCGCGCGCGCGGCCGAGAGAGATTTCCGGTTGCTCCGCGTCCAGAGCGAGCCTTTCGTCAACGACCGCCGCCGCGCGGCCCAGCGTGCGCAGCTCAAGCCGCTTCGCCTGGGCCAATTTCCCGCGCAACTCTTCGGGCGTCAGATACAACTCTTCGGGCCGCAAGCCCAACTCGTCCGCCTCTTCCGTCTCCGCGTAACGCGCCGAGAGCGTCTCGTAAACGCCGCCCAGATACGACTCGACGCCGGAGGGTTCGTCAATTACCAGCACGGCGTCGCCCAGATACTCGAAGACGCTCGACTGCCTCTCCTGTAAGAGAGAAATCATCCACTCCCAGCCCGCGAACGTCTCGCCCTCCTCGGCGTAAGCCGTGCGGTCGCGCAACGCGCGCGCGTACCGCTCATCACTCCAACGCTCATTAGCCAGCTCGGCCCACAAGCGAAAGTCTTCGGCCGTCACGGCCAGCTCGCGCATCGGCGCGATCTCCGTCAACGCGACCTGCACGGTCGAGAGTTGCGTTTCAGGGTCGAACTCGCGAATCGAATCAACCGTGTCGCCGAAGAACTCCACGCGGACGGGCCGCTGTCTTCCCGGCGACCACACGTCTAAAATCCCGCCGCGCATCGAAAACTCTCCGACCGCGCCCACGGGGTCTTCGCGCACGTAGCCGGACGCGACCAGCTTCTCGACCAACTCTTCCGGCGCGTGGTCCTCGTCGCGTTTGAGACGCGCCCCCGCGCGCGCGACCACTTCGGGCGGCGGCGTGCGGCGCGCGAGCGCACGCGCCGTCAGCATCACAAAATCCTGCTCGCGGTGTGCCAATCGCCACAGGGTCAGCGCGCGCTGCTCAAGCGTCTCCGCGTGCGGCGACGCGCCCGCGTACGGGTCCGACTCGGACGCGGGCAGCGTCAGCACCGTCTCGTCGCATTCGCTCGCGCCGCGAAGCGCGCAGTACCAGAAGCGCAGGTCGCGCTCCCACGCTTCCAGATCGCGGTTGGCCTCCACGACGACGGCGAAGCGCCGCCCGACCTCGCGCTGCAACGCGCAGAGCGCCAGCGCACGCGCCTGCGGCCCCGCCGCCAGTCCGCTCACGGAGAGCACACGCGCCCCGCCGCGCACCAACGCCGCGAGCCGCGCAAACTCCTCGCCCTCCGTCACGCGCCTCAACACGCCCTGCAACGCACCCGCTGATGTAACCGTGCGACTCATAAAAATGCAGTGATAAGTGATGAGTGATAAGTGATAAGTTAAAACCCG
>DATFCB010000031.1:0-3996 GCA_035253525.1 Pyrinomonadaceae bacterium
GCGTCCTGACGATGGTTACGTTCGCGGCTCTAGGCCACGCGGTTCGCACGAGCGCGGGCCGAAGCTCAATTTGACCTCCCGCGGCCAATAGTGAGACGATTGCCCGCACAGTATGTCAGTAAACATGAATCGGGCGGGAGGTTTCAGCGAGTGGAGATTGATAAGGACAAGATCGTGACGCAGGAAGAGGCGGGCGAGCCGGCCCCGATTGACCAGGTCGAGGACCGCGTCGAGGCCGAGATGAAGGAGATCGAAGGCAGCGCCAAGGAGCGCGTCGCGCAGGGCCTACAGGACGAAGAACTCGAACGCGAGGCCCGCGAACTCAAGGAAGAGGGCAAGCGCGAGAGGGACGAGGCAAGGCAAAAGTAAAAAGGAAAAAGGCAAAAGTAAGTAAGGCGGAAACCACGTTTAATAAAAAGTGGTTTCCGCCTTCCCTTTTGCCTTTTACCTTTTTACTTTTGCCTTACGTCCCGCTCGCTTCGGCCCCGCCCGCCTCGGCTGCGGCTGCCTCGTCCTGGTGGTCGGCCGTGTAGAGCCGCAGGATGTCCTGGCCCTGGCGCGAGCGCGGGTCAATGGTGCGCAGATGTTTGCGCCCCTGCATCTCCCAGATGGCGGTCACCTGCCCGTCCTTCTCGACGGCGTGATAAGTAATCTCTTCGGTCGGTGTCTGCGCGGACGGCTGCTCGCCGCCTTCGGCCGCACCTGCCTCGGCCGTCGCGGCGCTCTCCGGCGCAGTCTCGTTCTCTTGCATGTGAGTGAAACGCTCTCCTCTCCTGATTCGATAACTGGTGTTTGATTGGCGGAAGATTGTGTCACACGCCCGCCGCGCCTGTCTAGCAGCGTCGTGAATCGTGAATCGTGAATCGTGAATAGATGAGACACCCGTTCTTCGATTTACGATTCACGATTTACGATTTACGAGCTTTTAGAAATGAAGGAAAGTTACCGCAGCGGGTACGTGGCGCTCGTCGGGCGGCCCAACGCGGGCAAGTCAACGCTCCTGAACCGCCTCGTCGGCGAAAAGATCGCGGCCGTCTCCGACAAGCCGCAGACGACGCGCCACCGCATACAGGGCGTCATCACCAGGCCCGACGGGCAGATCGTCCTTGTTGACACACCGGGTGTGCACAAGCCCGGATATCTGCTCAACCGCCGTATGATGGCCGCCGTCCACGACGCGCTCGCAGGCGTTGATCTGGTCTGCCTGATACGCGACGCCGCAAGCCCCACGGGCAACGGCGACCGCTTTGTCCTCGACCTCGTCAAGCAATCCGAAAAGCCCTCGATTCTTCTGCTCAACAAGACCGACAGGCTGGCGGACAAGTCCAAACTTCTCCCGCTCATGGAGTGGTACGGGCACGAGCACGACTGGCGCGCGGTCGTGCCGCTCTCGGCGCTGAAGGGCGACATGGTCGAGGTCTTGCTCGCCGAGATAATCAAGAACCTGCCCGAAGGTGAAGCCATCTTCGATGAAGACGAGTTGACGGACCAGCCGCTGCGCCTGATGGTGGCCGAGATGGTGCGCGAAAAGATTTTGCAGTCCACGGGCGACGAGATTCCTTACGTGACGGCGGTCGTCACGGAAAAGTTCGACGAGGAGCGCGAGGATTTGGTCGTCATCCACTGTGCCATTTTCGTAGAGCGCCCGAGCCAGAAGAAAATCGTCATCGGCCGCGGCGCTGAACGGCTCAAAGATGTGGGGACGCGCGCGCGCCACGACATCGAAAAACTTCTCGGCAAGCGCTGCCACCTCGAACTCTTCGTCAAGGTCGAGGCCGAGTGGCGCAACAAAGAGAACCTGCTCGACTCGCTCGGCGTAGAAAAATAGCTTTGGCCCAATAACCCAGGAAAGAGAAAACATAGATGACCATGGTGCTGCTGATCCTCGGTACGATTTTCGCCCTCATCACCCTTGTCCTGATCATAGCCTTCCTCGCCACGGGCGGAAAAAATAACACCCTCAGATATATAGCCGGCGGGTTCGGCCTCGCCTCCGGCCTGATCTGGCTGATTAAAACAATGATGCGTTAGCGGAAGGCCGGTGATGAGCGACGAGGCAGAGCCGAGGCGTGTCTGGCACGCGCTCGAAGTGACTATCGAGCCGGCGGCGCGAGAAGCCGTCGAGTACGCCCTGATGGAAGCGGGCGCGCTCGGCACTGAAGTCGCGGGTGAGGGCGTGGAGTTCACGCGGCTCGTGGCCTACTTCGACCGCCCGCCCGAAAGAGAGCAATTACGCGCGGCCCTTCTGGACGCCCTGCGCATTTACAATCTGCCTTCGTCCTCTGTGCGCGAGATGGAGCCGCGCGAGGTCCTGGACCGCGACTGGCTCGGCGAGTGGAAGCGAAGCTGGCAGCCCACGCGCGTCGGCCGGCGCTTCATCGTCGCGCCGCCGTGGAGCGAAGTCGCTCTTGAGGAGGGGCGCATCGTCCTGCGCATAGAGCCGGGCATGGCTTTCGGGACAGGGACGCACGAGACGACGCGCCTCTGCCTCGGGGCGGTCGAAAAATATTTCACCGAGAAAAGTTTTCTGGACGTGGGGACCGGCACGGGCATCCTCGCCATCGCCGCCGCAAAGCTCAACTCGCAGGCGCAAATAGAGGCTTGCGACACGGACGCGGAGGCCATCGAGATCGCGCGCGAGAACGCCGCTTTGAACGAAGTCGCGGGGCGCATCAACTTCCGCGTCGGCACAGTTGACGAAACGACCGCCTCGGCCGACCTGGTCTGTGCCAATTTGACGGCGGACGTGATCGTGCCCCTCCTGCCCGCGCTTCTGGGCGCGACCTGCGGCCGGCTGATTCTCTCGGGCATCCTCGACTGGCAGGCCGAAGCGGTGATCGCGCGCCTGCGCGAACTCGGCGTCACAGGCCATCTCGAAATCGTCAACGACGGCGAATGGGTCGCCATCATCGTCTAAAGCAGTGGTCGGTGGTCAGTGGTCAGTAAAAAAAACTGATTTTCACTGACCACTGACCACTGACCACTGACCACTGTTCCTATGACTCGCAGACGTTTCCACGCCCCGCCCGAAGCGTTCGCGCCGGACGGCACGAGTGTCGTGCTCGCTGCGGACGAGGCGCGACACCTGCGCGACGTGCTGCGCCTGGGGCGCGGGCAGGAGGTGTTCGTCTTCGACGGCGAGGGGCGCGAGTTCCGCTGCCGCGTTGATGAAAGTGGACGTGAACGGGCTGTGCTCGCCGTCGTGGGCCAGGTCGAGCCGGCCAGCCCTGAGTCGCCTCTTCAGTTGACGCTCGCCCTCGCGCTGCTCAAGGGCGAGAAGCTTGATCTGGTAGTACAGAAGGCTACGGAGTTGGGCGCGCGCCGCGTTGTGCCGGTTGTGACCCGGCTGGCGGACGTGCGATTGCGCGACCACGGCGAAACGTCGCGCCGCGTGGAGCGGCTGCGGCGCATCGCGCTCGAAGCGTGCAAGCAGTCGGGCCGCGCCCGCGTGCCTGTGATTGACGCGCCCGTCGCTTACGAATCTTTCGTCAAGAGTGGACCTCCTGCGAGCGCCGCCGAATGGCGCGTGCTGTTCGCCGAGCGCGGCGGCGCGAATCTGGCCGGAGCGATTGAAGGCTTGCGCGAGCGGCCAGCCAGCGTGACGGCGCTCGTCGGCTCGGAAGGCGGCTGGACTGACGAAGAACTGGCACAGGCGCGCGACGCCGGGTGGAGCATCATCACGCTCGGCGGGCGCATCCTGCGCGCGGAGACCGCAGCCATCACAGTCACCGCACTGCTGCAACACGCCTTCGGCGATTTGACCTGAGAAAACCGTCTCACGCAAAGGCGCAAAGTCGCAAAGGTGTTGCGTGATTGAGTAGCTTGAGTTCTGAAACGCGCGCTCGGGTTTTCTTCAGCGTTGCATCTCGTTCAGCAGCTTGAGTGCGAGCTTTCGGTCGCGCTCTGACTCGAAGGCCCACGAAGCTTCGTGCGGCGCGTTCAGTAGAGTTTCTAATTCAATGCGCGCGCGCGGGGCGTCTCCCGTCTCTAATAACA
>DATFCB010000032.1:0-3459 GCA_035253525.1 Pyrinomonadaceae bacterium
CTCGCGCCCCGCCGTGAGTTGCGGCTTTATGCCGTGGGCCTCATCAGCGCGGCCTTAATCTACGTGGGCTTCGTCGCGCGCGACGTTTCTCTCTCGTGGCTGACTATTGAGCTGGCGGGGCTGTTGGTCTTTACGTTGGTCGCGCTCGCGGGGCTGAAGATTTCGCCCCTGATTCTGGCGGCGGGCTGGGCCGCGCACGTCGCGTGGGACGTACTGCTTCACGGGCTGTTCGAGACGACTTTCGTCCCCCGCTGGTATCCGCCGGTCTGCGTCGGCTTCGACCTGCTGCTCGCGGGCTACATCGCCGTGCGCTTCTCGAAGAAGGTTCCCCAGTGAGATGGGCGAGACGGCTTTCACTTCAATCGAGTCCACGCGCCTGACCTTGCGCCGCTTCGCGGACGCAGACCTTGAGCCGTTTCTGGCGTACCTCAACGACCCGCTGGTCGCGCGCTACCAATCCTGGGAATCTTACACGGAAGAGCAGGCGCGCGATGTCATCGAGCAACAAAAGAATCGGTCGCCCGGCCTGGCGGGGCAGTGGTTTACCTTCGCACTCGAATTGAAAGCGACGGGCGCGCTCGTCGGCCACGTCGCACTGAGGATGTCGGACGACCACCAGGCGGAGATAGGCTTCACCGTGGCGCGCGCCTTTCACGGACAAGGCCTGGCCTGCGAGGCTGCGACGCGCGTCCTCGACTACGCTTTCGCGGAGTTGAACCTGCACCGCGTCACCGCCGTCACGGACTGCGAGAACGAGAAGTCGGCGGCCCTGCTCGAACGACTGGGGATGCGGCGCGAGGGGCACCTTATTCAGAACATCTGGTTCAAGGGCCGCTGGGGGAGCGAGTACCTTTACGCGATCTTACGCGACGAGTGGCTGAAGAGGCGGCGTGCCACTTGATACGCGCCTGACGATGTGGGCGCGTTTCGTCGTCAGGGCGCGGGCGGCGTGCCCTGAGTCCCGACGTACTTCAGCGGCGAATCGGCGAGCAGCGCTTTCAGGTCCGCGCGCTTCTTCTCCGTGGCGGCCCTTGTTTTCGCTATCTTGGAAGCAGGATATTTGTTGACCTCTAATTGCCGCAGGACGGCCTCAGCCTCGTCGAAGTAGCGCAGGGCCTGCGCCTCGTCGTCCGTGCCCATGTACGCCTCGGCTATCGTCGTCAGCACCCAGTATTTCTCCTCCAGGTACTCATTTAACTCGCGCTTCCCGTCGTCAATCCTCGTCGGCTCTTTCGTAGAATCAAGCCACTCCCGGCAGATTGGGATCACCTCGCGGCGGATGCGCCGGGCCAGGATGAAGTCGGCGACCGCCTCGGCCGGGTCGTCCGCTTTCGCCGCGCGGGAAGGCGTCTCCCGTGAAGCCCTCTTGAGTGCGCGCACGATTATCGTCCCGGCGCGGCCAGGATTTCAACAAGAATTATTCCCTGAACGGGGACGAGCCTGCGGGCCGCGAGCGCGTTTCAGGCGCGGGTGATGCTGGCGCGCTCTTCGGCGGTCGGCTGGCGACGGCGGAAGCGGTGCGTGACGGGTCGGCGGCGGCCGATGCCGATGGCGTTTTTCGAGATGATGAGCGTGGGCGGCAATTGCCGCCGCTTGAATTCGTTGGCCGGCGACTCGACGCGGTTCAGTAAATCGTAAACCATCTCCGCGTCGTGGCCCGCTGCGATGATCTCTTCGGGCATGGCCTTCTGCTCGAAATATAGTTGGAGGATGGGGTCAATCTTGTCGTAGGGCGGCAAGGATTGGTCGTCGAATTGTCCGGGCGCGAGTTCGGCCGAAGGGCGCTTCTCTATAATCTCGCGCGGGATGACTTCGCTCTCGCGGTTGTAGTGGCGCGCGAGCGCGTAGACTTCAGTCTTGAGCAGATCGCCGAGCACGGCCAGGCCGCCGTTCGTGTCGCCGTAGAGCGTGCAGTAGCCGAGCGCCAGTTCACTCTTGTTGCCGGTCGAGAGGAGCAGCCGTCCCTCCTTGTTCGAGATGGTCATCAGGATGTTGCCGCGCAGGCGCGACTGTAGATTCTCGGCCGCCAGTTCCTCGCCGCCGCGCGTAGGCTTCAGCAAGTTCAACTCCTTCGACAGCGCCTCGAACGCGGACGTGATGGGATGCTCGATGGTCTTCATGCCGAGGCGGCGGCCCAATTCGATGGAGTCGTCAATGCTCCCGCGCGACGAGTACGGCGAGGGCATCATCACGGCCAGCACGTTCTCAGAGCCGAGCGCCTCGCAGGCCAGCGCCGCGACCACCGCCGAATCAATTCCGCCCGAGAGGCCCAACACTGCGGTCGTGAAGCGGTTCTTGCGCGCGTAGTCGTGGATGCCGAGCACCAGCGCGCTGTGCACGGTTTCGATGTCCGTCCCCGGCAGGCAACGGTCGTCCGCCACGCCGCAGTCCAGGTCAACCGTCGAGAAGAACTCTTCAAACGGCGGCGCTTGCAAGATGATCTCGCCGCGACAATCGGCGACGATGCTCGCGCCGTCGAAGATGATGCCGTCATTGCCGCCGACGAGATTGACGAAGACGATGGGGAGCCCGGCGGCTTTCGCGCGGTGCGACACCATCGCGCAGCGCTGGCCCATTTTCCCCTTGTTGAAGGGCGAGGCGTTGATCGAGACGAGCACGCTCGCGCCCATCTCTATCAACTCGTCCGCGGGGTCGTGCGGGTACATGCGCTCCTTCCAGAACGTCTTGTCGTTCCAGAAGTCTTCGCAGATGGCGACGCCGAGTCTCGCGTCGCCGGCCGCGAAGAGTTGGCGCACGCGCGACGGCTCGAAGTAGCGCGGGTCGTCGAACACGTCGTACTCGGGCAGCAGCGTCTTGTCCGCGAAGCCGAGCAGCTTGCGGTTGCGAATCACCGCCGCGGAGTTGTAGAGCCGGCGGCCCGCCCCGGCCTCCGTGGGCCTGACAGTCCCGACGACCGCCGTCAACCCATCCGTGGCCTCGATGATCTTTTCGAGCGGCGCGAGAGACGAGCGCGCCACGTCGCGGTCCAAAAACCAGTCGAAGGACATGTAGCCCTGGACGCAAGTCTCCGGCAGCACGACCAGGTCGGACGCGTCCCGCTTCGCCCGCTCGATGGCCCGCAGGATGCTCGCCGTGTTGCCCGCATAATCGCCGTTCGTCGTGTTGATCTGTCCGATGGTGACGCGCATACTGTAAATTCCCGATGTGACCGCGAGCTTTCGCCTCGCCTCAATGTCAAGCCGCT
Source organism: Pyrinomonadaceae bacterium (assembly GCA_035253525.1). Lineage (GTDB taxonomy): Bacteria > Acidobacteriota > Blastocatellia > Pyrinomonadales > Pyrinomonadaceae > QHXM01. Next base: position 3,206 of record DATFCB010000032.1, read on the forward strand.
TCCACGTACTCAGCAATGCTGGATGGTTCCGGAATCGGCAGACCGTCCTCGCGCATCCCTCGCAGATGCATGTCAATAGCTTTACGCATCCGCTCCCTGATTTCTTCGACAGTCTTGCCGGTGGCGATACAGCCCGGCAGATCGGGCAAGTACGCCGAATAGTTCCGCTCACCTTTCTCGATTATCATGGCGTAGCGCATGCTCTAAGCGCCTCCTCATTTCTTCAATCCCGCCTGTGTCAAGATACTCTTCAA
>DATFCB010000033.1:0-8137 GCA_035253525.1 Pyrinomonadaceae bacterium
GGTCGTGACCAACGTCCTCGACACCGGAACTGTAGAGGAAGCGCCGGGCGGCGAAGACGATTCGGAAGACACATCGGGTCCGTTCATCGGCGTCGCCAGCCGCAGCCGCCGCAGCTCTATCCTTAGCTACTACGGCATTGAGCGTCACGACCGTTGGATCTTCACTCCCTACTTCCGCTGATGCACGCGCACGCATCAAGCAATCAACTCACCATCTATCATTTCATCTCCACTCGCGATTTCGACACCGAGCGCAACGTCGAAGAGGTTTGATTTCTTCTCTCCGAACATCGAAGCAGTTCGTTCGCGCCTCGTGCGGAGTATGATTGCGCTGCGATGTCTCAGAAAAATATTTTCGCGCATTCAAAAAAAAATTCATTTACAAGTAAAAGTTATTGACATCTATTCGCTTTAAGTTTATATACCAACATGTTGTGCGCCGCTTACTCTAGGCCACAAGAAGAAATTCGACACAGTATCTTGTGGTCGTAACTTCAAACTGAAAAGGAGCAGCAACAACCTATGGCAACTAAGAAAGGTGGTAAGGGCGGTTCAAAGGGTGGATCCAAGGGCGGATCCAAGGGCGGCTCGAAGGGCGGCTCGAAGGGATCAAAGGGCGGATCGAAGGGCTCAAAGGGCTCGAAGGGCACAAAGGCCGCAAAGGGCCGCAAGTAGTCCGACCGAACGACGAACAACAGCAACAACCTTCCATAGGCGCACGCAACACGATTGGCCCCTCAGGGCCATTCTTAAAGGAACGGCGAATGCTTCAACGAAGCGCGCCGTTCCTTTTTCTTGCGCATGGCGATGTGTCTTCATTATGCTCGTGACAGTAACTCGAAACCGAATTGGGGAGGCGGCAAGCGATGAGAGGCGAAACAGACGAGAGGCCGTGGGGGCGCTACGAGGTCTTGGAAGAGGGCGTGGGCTACAAAGTTAAGAGGCTCGAAGTCAAGTCGGGCGCGCGCCTGAGTCTACAGCGCCACTCGCGCCGCGGCGAGCACTGGGTCGTGGTGCAGGGCACGGCGGACGTGGTCTGCGGCGAGCGCGAGTTGCAGCTCAAGGCCGGCGAGCACATACACATCCCGCCCGAAACGAATCACCGCCTCGGCAATTCGGCGTCGGAGCCGCTGGCCCTCATCGAAGTCCAACTCGGCGACTACCTCGGCGAAGACGACATCGTCAGGCTGGAGGACGACTACAAACGAGGGTGATAAGTGATGAGTGATAAGTGATAAGTAATGAGTAAAGACAAACGCTTTTACTTATCACTTATCACTCATCACTTATCACTGTTTTTTTATGCTTCGCGTGGCGCTGGTCGAGCCGGAGATACCGCCGAACACGGGCAACATCGCGCGCCTGTGTGCGGCGACGCGCGTGCCGCTGCACATCGTCGGTGTCGCGGGCTTTCGCCTGGACGACCGAGCCGTGCGGCGCGCGGGGCTGGACTACTGGCCCGAGGTCGAGCTTCAGCGCCATCGCGACCTCGCCGCGCTCGCCGAAGCGCTGCCCGGCGCGAGGTTCGTTTACCTGACGACGAAAGCCGAGAGGCGATACACCGATTGGGATTTCACGGGCGACGACTGCCTGGTCTTCGGGCGCGAGACGCGCGGGCTGCCTGAAGACGTGCTGCGCGCGAACTGGGAGCGGTGCCTGACCATCCCCATGCTCAACCCGCGTGTCCGCAGCCTCAATCTCGCCACATCGGTCGCCATCGTGCTCTACGAAGCCTTGAGACAGACAGGCGCGTTCGGTTCGTAGCACCGTAATTAAGAATTTCACGCAAAGACGCAAAGGCGCTAAGAAGTTGCCTGACTTTCTTAGCGCCTTTGCGTCTTTGCGTGAAATTCTCCGCCTGCTCGGATGCTCAATCGTGTCCCGCGTGTTATGATGTCTGGTTTCGCGGCTTATCAAAGAAAATGAGATTTTTATCCGTGTAGGGGAGTTATGAAAGAAGTGAGGCAGGAGATACGCAACATAGCCATCATCGCGCACGTTGACCACGGCAAGACGACGCTCGTGGACGCGATGCTCAAGCAGGCCGGGACGTTTCGGGAGAACGAGCAGGTCCGCGACCGCGTGATGGATTCGATGGACTTGGAGCGCGAGCGCGGCATCACGATCATGGCGAAGAATACGGCCGTGCGCTACGGCGACGTGAAGATCAATATCGTGGACACGCCGGGCCACGCGGACTTCGGCGGCGAGGTCGAGCGCGTCTTGAAGATGGTGGACGGCGTGATGCTCCTGGTGGACGCTGCCGAGGGCTGTCTGCCGCAGACGCGCTTCGTGCTGCGCAAGGCGCTCGAAGCTCGCTTGCCGGCCATCGCCGTCGTCAACAAGATTGACCGACAGGACGCCCGCCCCGCTGAGGTCGTGGACGAAATCTACGAGCTGTTTCTGGACCTCGACGCGACCGACGAGCAGATAGACTTCCCGATTCTCTACGCCGTCTCGCGCGAGGGCGTGGCGAAGAAAGATTTGGCACAGGAGTCTAAGAATCTGCGCCCGCTCTTCGACCAGATCGTCGAGACTATTCCCGCGCCTGTCGCGCAGCGCGACGACTCCCTGCAATTGCTGGTGGCGAATTTGGACTACAGCGACTACGTCGGCCGTCTCGCCATCGGCCGTATCTTCTCCGGCGAGATCAAAGTGGGCGACACGGTTTCCATCATCAAGCGCGACCGCTCGGCGCAGAAGACGCGCGTCTCGCAGCTCTATGTCTTCGAGGGACTCAAACGCGAGGCGGTCGAGCGCGCGGGCGTCGGCGAAATCGTCGCGCTCGCCGGCATCGAGAACATAGAGATCGGCGAGACCATCACGAGCGCGGACAACCCGCAGCCACTGCCCGTGATCGCGGTTGACGAGCCGACCATCTCCATGATTTTCGGCGTGAACAACTCGCCTTTCGCCGGGCGCGAGGGCAAGTTCGTCACGTCGCGCCAGATTAAGGAGCGCCTCGATAAAGAGCTTCTGGGCAACGTCGCCATCCGCGTCGAGCAGACGGACTCGCCGGACCAGTTCAAGGTCTCTGGGCGCGGCGAGTTGCAGCTCGCCATCCTGATCGAGATGATGCGGCGCGAGGGTTACGAGCTTCAGGTCTCGAAGCCGGAGGTGCTGACGCGCAAGGATGCGGGGAGGACGCTTGAGCCGATTGAGCAGGTCGTCGTTGATTGCCCGGACGAGTTCATAGGCGTCGTGACGGAGGCGATGGGCCGGCGCAAGGGGCAGATGACGAAGATGATCAACCACGGCACGGGGCGCGTGCGGCTTGAGTTTGAGACGCCGTCGCGCGGCCTGATCGGTTTTCGCAACGAGTTTCTGACGGAGACGAAGGGGACGGGCTTGCTCAACACGCTCTTCCTGCGCTGGGGCGAGTGGGCGGGCGAGATGCGCGGGCGCTCGACGGGCTCGCTCGTGGCAGACCGCACGGGCGAGACGACCACTTACGCGCTCTACAATCTTCAGGAGCGCGGGACGATGTTTGTGCGCCCGAATACGAAGGTCTACGAGGGGATGATCATCGGGGAGAACGCGCGCGCCGTTGACCTGGACGTTAACGCGGTCAAGGAGAAGAAGCTCACGAACATGCGCGCCTCGACCGCGGACGAGGCGCTGCGCCTCGTGCCCGTCAAAGACCTCTCGCTCGAACAGGCGCTTGAGTTCATCGCCGACGACGAACTGGTCGAAGTAACCCCGCAGACCATACGCCTGCGCAAGCGTGTGCTCAAGGCGAATGAACGTCCGAAGCGCAAGGAAGCGTAATGAGTCCCGTCAGGGACGACCGACAATAGCCCAGCAATTTATTGCTGGGCTATTTTCGACCGCCCCTGACGGGGCTGAAACTGCGTAGGTCTTACGATCCTTCTTCCTCATCATCCTCTTTTTCGGGGTCGTAAACTTCGTAGCCGGTCGAGTCGTCGTAGTAGTAGCTGCCGGGCGCGCTCTCCGGCGTCTCTTCCTCGCCTGACGGATCAATCTCTTCCGGTGTATCATCTCTCTGCTTGCTCATCTCATTCTCCCCTGACGAAGTTAACACGAGCTTCGAGTTTCGAGAGGTGTGGATTATATGACATCGGGCTTTTTCTCTCAGGCGCAGGGGCTGAAAAAAATCGCGTTCGTCCTCCTTCTCTGTGCCATTTTCTTCTCAGGCAATGCGAGCGCGGCCGAGGCAAACTGGTCCGCGAAGCTCGACGGCGAGGTGCGCTTTTACCAGATGACGGAGCTGGGCGTGCTCGTCGCCGGGACGGAGAAATCTCTTTACGCCGTGAGCGGCGAGACGGGCGAGATTCTGTGGAGGCGCAAGAATGCGCGCCTGGACGAGACGGATGTTGCGCCCGTGCCCGGCACGGACCTGCTGCTCCTCAGTTTCGAGAAGGACGAACGGACGCGCCTCGAAGCCGTTGACCTTTTCACGGGCGACCGGCTCTGGCAGAGCGACAAGGTCAAGGGCGGCGTGATGCAGATGGCCGTTGACACGGACCAGAACCTCCTCGCCGCCGTCTTCGTGCGCGACGCGAAGGACCGCGCTCGCTCGGGCTTCAAGCGCCGCGCGGTCGTCCACGTCTTCGAGTTGTCTTCGGGCGACGAGCGCTGGGACTACAAGATCGAGAGCGAGGTCGAGATGATGCCCGTGCGTTGGAGCGAAGACCGCAATTCTGAGACCGCATACACGCTCGACAATTATCACCCGCCGTTTTTCCTCGACGGACGCCTTTACCTGTTCTACGAGGGCGTCGCCTCGCTCGACGCGCGCACCGGAAAGGAACGTCAGCGCGAGCGCTTCCGCGTCAACGAAGAAGGATTGGCACTGACGGAAGCCGACCCCGTTTTCGACGAACAGTTCATCTACTCCTCCGGCCGAGGCCACGTCCGCGCCGTCTCGCGCGAGAGCGGCAAAGAGGTCTGGGAGGCGAAGGACCTCGGCCTCACGCCCGAGATGCTGCTCACGGCGAACGGCGTGCTCTACGTCCGCACGGGCGGGCAGTTCACGCGCCTCGAAGACGGCGAGGCCGTCGCGCGCGGCTCTTACGGCGTGAGCGCGATTGACGCGCGGACGGGGAAGACGCTCTGGCGCTACAAGGGCGCGGACAAAGGCATCACGAACATCGCGCTGCCGGACGCAGGAACGGTCGTCGTCGCCGACGCGGACGACCTCCTGTTCATAGACGCCGAGACGGGCAAGCGGCGCGCTAAAGTCTCGCACAAGATTGAGCGCGCGGCGTTCGTGCTGGTCAACGAGCGCGGCGAACTGGTGGTCGGCGGGCGCAACGAGATCGCGGCCTTCGACGCGCGCGGCGACAAAGAGAGCATCTGGCGCGCGCGTTACACGCCCCCTGGGCGCGGCTTCCTGCGCACGGTCGCGGGCATCGCGGCACGCGCCGCTTCGCTCTACTTCCGCTACGGCGGGACCGTCACGACCGTCTTCCGCGGCGTTCAACTGGCGCGCACCGCAAGCTCTTTGGCTTCCTTGCGCTGGTCCGGGCTGGCGTCGCGCGTGGCGACGCCGAACCTGACGACGTTCGCGACCGAGCGTGCGCGCGACTACGTCTCGCAGCGCTTCTCTTCTTACGGCGTGGCCTCACGGCTGCGGGGGCTGGCGACAACCGCGACGACGCGGCCGCGCGTCTCCATGCCGTCTGTGCCAAGAATCCCGCGCCCCTCCGTCAATTCCGAAGACGTGGGCGAACGCTTGCTGGATCGCCTGGACCCGGCCAGCCAGTTGGACAAGCTGGCGCGCTTCTTCTGGCGGCGCGAGCGGCTGGCCGCCCTGCGCGGCACGCGCATGTACTTCTACACGGACCTGAAGGGCGTGGGTAACGGCCTGGCCGGCGTCAACATTCACAACGGGCAGACGGACGTGCGCGTGCGCATGAGCGACCCGGACGAGCGTTTCATCACGGACGAGACGACGCGGCAGCTCTTCGTCTCGAAAGGCGACCGTCTCTTCGCCTATGGGCTAGGCGGCGGATAAGGTGCGCATCTGATATGATTGTGTGAACCCCCGAGCAAAGTTAAAATTTTTCCGGGCGGGGATTCGAGAATCCCTGACCGCTGGTCATCGAACAAGCGGGCAGAGGGTTAATCCCCACCTTTTTAGATGGGGGAAGGTTTGCCGCAGAGGGAAGAACGAAAATCAGGGATGGCAAATTTGAGATTTCAAATTTGAAATCTGTAATTCCTCTCCGCGACGAACTGCCCGCTCTAAAAAGTGGCCCAGGCGAGCATGTTTAAATTCTTCGAGTCATTATTTCGCAAGCGCAACTCGTCCGGCGACGCAGACGAAGAGCCGATTCGCGGCGAACTCTACAGCGTCGAGCGGCTGGAACAGTTCGCGGCCTTCCTCGCCGCCGAGCACAAAGTTTCCACGGAGCCGCAGCGCGGCCGCTCACTCCTGCCACGGCTCGAAGAGAACGGGCGCAAGCTCGTCGCGGCCTACCGCGCGCTCGGCCTCGCCATCAGCAACGAGCGCACCATCTCGCCCGCCGCCGAGTGGCTCGTTGACAACTTCCACATCGTCGAAGAACAACTGCGCGAAATCCGCGAGGACCTGCCGAAGAGTTTCTATTACGAACTGCCGAAGTTGACCGAGGGCGAACTCGCGGGCTACCCACGCATCTACGCCATCGCGCTCGCCGTCGTCGCGCACACCGACAGTCGCCTGGACGGCGAGACGTTGCGCCGCTTCGTCCGCGCCTACCAGCGCGTCTCGCCCCTCTCCATCGGCGAGGTGTGGGCGCTGGCTATCAGCCTGCGGCTCGCGCTCGTCGAAAACCTGCGCCGCCTGACGACGCGCGTCGCCAGCTCGCGCGAGGAGCGCGAGGAGGCGGACGCGCTCGCGGACAAGCTGCTCGGCATGACCCGGCGGCCCACCGAAGAGTTAATCGCCGTCATCAACGAGCGCTGGAAGAGGCGCGAGCAGTTGGGCCGCGCCTTCATCGTCCATCTGGTTCAGCGGTTGCGCGACCAGGACCCTGCGGTCGCGGTCGTGCTCGACACACTCGAAAAACAGTTGGCCCGGCGCGGGAGCAGTATCGAACAGCTCGTGCACCTTGAGCACCAGCGCCAGGCCACGGCCCAGGTCACCGTCGGGAACATCATCACGAGCATGCGCCTGTTCTCGTCGCTCGACTGGCGCGACTTCTTCGAGGACGTGAGCCTCGTTGACCCGATCCTGAATGAAGACCCGGCGGGCGCGTACTCGCGCCTGGAGTTCGCCTCGCGCGACCACTATCGTCACGTCGTCGAGCGCATCAGTAAACGCACGCGCTCGGACGAACTCGAAGTCGCGCGCAAGGCAGTCGAATTGGCACAGCAGGCAGGGGCCGGCGAGCAGGACGCGCGGCACTCTCACGTCGGATACTTCCTGATTGACGACGGCCTGCCCGAGCTTGAAAAAGCTTTCGGTTATCGCCCGCGTATTCAGGAAAAGATTACCCGCGCCATCTTCCGCCACCCGACGCTGGTCTACCTGGGGACGCTCGCCATCCTGACGGCGCTCATCGCGGCGGCCTTCGTCTATTACGCCTCTTACTCGGGTGCGTCGCCCGCCCTGCTCGGAGCAATCGCTCTGCTCGTCCTCATCCCGGCGAGCGACCTCGCGCTCGGCGTGCTGAACTGGGACTCCACACGCGTCTTCAGCCCGCGCGTGCTGCCCAAGATGGACATGTCCAAGGGCATCGCGGAGGACGCGCGCACGTTCGTCGTCATCCCGACGCTCTTCACGAGCGAGGGCGTGATTCGAGAGCTGATGGAAAAGCTCGAAGTGCATTATCTCGCGAACCAGGACGAGCGTCTTCTCTTCGCGCTCCTCGGAGATTTCGCGGACGCGCCCACGGAGGAGCTGCCGGAGGACGACGCGCTGCTCGACGTGGCGCTTCAACGCATCGAAGAGTTGAACGCGCGCTACGCGGACGGGCAAGAGAAGCGCTTCTTCCTTTTTCACCGCCGACGGCTGTGGAACGAGAGCGAAGGGAAGTGGCTCGGTTGGGAGCGCAAGCGCGGCAAGCTGCACGAGTTCAACCGTTTCCTGCGCGGCGCGCGCGACACGACCTTCATCGTCGCAACCGCCGACCAGAAAACTTTAACGGACGTGCGCTACGTCATCACGCTCGACTCCGACACGCAGTTGCCG
>DATFCB010000034.1:0-6907 GCA_035253525.1 Pyrinomonadaceae bacterium
ATGAGGGGGACGGCGATGGGGACGTTGAGGATGTCGGCCTGAAACTGCATGAGGAAACTGTTAGAGACGGCCCCGCCGTCGGCGCGGATGCCTTTGAGGCGCACGCCGGAGGCGCGCTGCATTATCTCGACCACGTCGCGCGTCTGGTAGCAGATGCTTTCGAGCGTGGCGCGCGCCAGGTGCGCGCGCGTCGTCCCGCGCGTCAGCCCTATGATGGTGCCGCGCGCGTAGGCGTCCCAGTGCGGCGCGCCCAGACCGACCAGCGCGGGGACGAAATAGACTCCCGCGTTCGACTCCACCAACTGTGCCAAAACTTCTGTCTCGGCGGCCGACTTGATAATCTGCAATCCGTCCCTCAGCCACTGCACCGCAGCGCCGGTGATGAAGACCGCGCCCTCCAGGGCGTACTCGACCGGCTCGTCTTTGATGCCCCAGGCGATGGTCGTCAGCAGGTCTTCGCAATTCATGACGGCCTCGCGGCCCGTGTTGAGCAGGATGAAGGAGCCTGTGCCGTAAGTGTTCTTCGCCAGCCCCGCGCCGTAGCACGCCTGGCCGAAGAGCGCGGCCTGCTGGTCGCCCGCGATGCCCGCGACCGCGACCGCTTCGCCGAAGAACGCGGACGGGTCCGTGTGCCCGTAGACGTGGGCCGAGGGCGCGACCGAAGGCAACACCTCTTTCGGCACGTCCAAAATTTCCAGAAGCTCCGGGTCCCAGCAGAGGTCGTGTATGTTGTAGAGGAGCGTGCGCGACGCGTTGGAGTAGTCCGTGACGTGCGCGCGCCCGCCCGTCAACTTCCAGACGAGCCAGGAGTCAATCGTCCCGAAGGCTATCTCGCCGCGTCGCGCGCGCTCGCGCAACCCCTCCGTGTTGTCCAGAAGCCACTTGATTTTTGTGCCAGAAAAATAGGCGTCCACGACGAGCCCCGTCTTTTGCCTGAAGAGTCCCCCGAGCCCGCGCTCTTTCAACTCGTCGCAGAGGCCAGCCGTGCGGCGGTCTTGCCAGACGACGGCGCGGCCTATGGGCGTGCCCGTCGCGCGCTCCCACAGCACGCTCGTCTCGCGCTGGTTGGTGATGCCTATGCCGTGGACTTCCGCCGCAGACGTGCCGGCCCGCGCGAGCGCTTCCTCGACGAGTTTAATCGTGCTGGCCCAGATTTCTTCGGCGTCGTGCTCGACCCAGCCGGGCTGCGGGTAGTGCTGCGTGAACTCCGAGTATGCCTGACCCTTGATCTGGCCTTCATGGTCGAAGACGATAACTTTCGTGCCCGTCGTCCCCTGGTCAATCGCCAGGATGTAGCCGTCCTTCATCCAGAAGCCCTCCGATTTTTCTTTGCGTCTTTGCGCCTTTGCGTGAAAAAATCAAAACCACTCACGCTGGAGGCGCAAAGACGCAAAGACAGTTGAGAACTCTTTCCCCTTGAATGCGTACTTAATGTAAGCTGCCGAACTGGAATTTACTATACCCCCCTGGATTGGAGGAACACCTCATGCCGCTCAAGATTTTCTCTAAGATTTCAGACGCCGTGAAAGGGGCCGAAGCCGCAGCCTCGAACGTCGCGGAAAAAGTCTCGCACGTCTTCAACGCCGGGAAAGCGGGCGTCGTCGAAAACGTCAACGACTTCACACACGAGGGCGAAGTCGAAGTGACCATCTACACGTCCTACGGCTACAGGCAGGACGGCGTGTGGCGAATCCCGCTGCGCGGGCGCGTCAGCCAGAAGCGCAGGCTGCCGGACGAGTTGATTGCGGACGCCGTCTCAAAGATTATCCACTGCGGCGACGCAGACCACGGCACCCTGATCTCTCGCTCGCGCCAGTTCACGGACGACAGCAGGTCGGGCCAAAACGTCACCATCGCGTTCGGCGCTGACTCTCAATTCAGTTTCCCCACGAGCGATCTCAACGGGTTAATCGAGCGCGAGATAGAATTGACTGACGAGGAGGCCGACAAGTTGCTGGCGGCCGAGGGATCGCCCCCGTGGCTGACCTTTAACGTCGTCTCGGAGGGACACAGCGGCACGGGCCGCGTCCGCCTGATTGAGCCTGAAGGTCTCTCGGTTGTCTCAGACATTGACGACACCATTAAGGTGACGCTCGTTCCGGGCGACAAAGACGAAGTGCTCAGGAGAACTCTCTGCAAGGATTTCGAGGCCGCGCCGGGGATGGCCGAGCGATACCAAAACCAGTGGGGCGGGGCCGCTTTTCATTACGTCACGGGCGGGCCGTGGCAGTTGTTCACCCCGCTCGACGACTTCCTGATTAAAGGCGCGGGCGGTTTCCCGGACGGCTCTTTCCACATGACATACCACCCGAAGAATTTCCTGGCTGAAGACACGCGGGAGATTTTAATCGAGACTATCCTCGGCTCGATGGGCCAAACTTACACGCACAAGGTGAACGAGATTAGCCTGCTGATGCGCAGGTTCCCCGGACGGAAATTCGTCCTGGTCGGAGACTCCGGCGAGGTGGACCCCGAAGTCTACAGGAAGATCAGGGATGACTTCGGCGCACAGGTCGAGGAGATTGTGATTCGCGACGTGCTGGACGAGGCGAACGTCAACAAGCACAGGCTCCCCGATTACATGACCTTGATTGACGTGGAGCCGCCCGTCTGCGCCACAGAGAAGCATCACCATAAACTGGCCCTGAGATTTCAAGAGCTGTACGACAAGCCATACACCAGGAACACGCGGCCGCCCTGCGGCTAAAAGGAGGAGAGGCTAAGTGAGCGCAGAAGAAGAAAAGACGCCCGGACACCCCGCCGGGGGATTGAAAGTAACAGTCGAGGAAGCGATGTCGCGCGTGCCGACGCCGGAGGGCAAGCGCTTCAGCACAATCTTTGAGCGCGGCAGCTTTCTCGTAGAGATTTACGCGCCGCGCGGCACGGACCCGCAGCAGCCGCACACGCGCGACGAGGCTTACATAGTCTTCAGCGGCACGGGCGAATTCATCAACGGCGAGAGCCGAGACCCCTTCGGCCCCGGAGACTTCCTCTTCGTCCCCGCGGGCATCGAACACCGCTTCGTCAACTTCACAGACGACCTCATCGTCTGGGTCATCTTTTATGGGAGTGATAAGTGATGAGTGATAAGTGATGAGTAAAAGAAAGAAGGCTCTTTCTTATCACTTATCACTCATCACTTATCACTTATCACTATATTATTGATTCTTTCCAGTATTTGCTGGATGGGTTCGGGGGAGACGCGGACGCTGCCGTGGAAGGGATTGTCGAGGGCGACGATGAGGAAGAGGATGAAGGCTATCTCGCCGGCGAGCGCGGCCGTCATGAGCGCCTGCGACCTGACGCTCTTGACGCCGAAGAAGTAGGTGAAGGCCAGCACGATCAGGCCGCCGCCCCAGAGCAGTATGCGTATCAGGCCGGGGATGTCGTCCTTGCTGATGAAGAGTCGCTCCCGGCGGCTGTTGCTCAATTCGTTCAGGCGGTCGAGCGATTCCGCGTAGAGCAGCGGCTCGCGGTTCCCCTGCGGCTCGGCCTCCGTGTAAATCCGCCAGAGGTCGTCCATCGCCGCCTGCGTCTTCGGGCTCGGCTGGCCGCGCGACATCGTCTCCCATTCCTCGTCCACGGCGGCGCGCGCGTACTTCCTGAGTCCTTCGAGGGCGAGTTGCCGTGTCGCCGGGTTGAAGCCCTGCGCCATCCGCGAGAGGTCGTTCAAGTGGTTCGCCTCCCTCTCGACCACAAACTTGGCGTCGCTGAAGTCGTCCCACACGGCGACGACGACGAATGCCAGTAGCACGGCGTAGATGGCCCCCATGACGCCGATGATGAAGCCACCTACTTCGTGTTGCGTCTCGTGCACCGGCAGCGGGACCATGCGCCGCACCAGGCGGAAGCCCACGTGCGCCAGCAGCACGCTCACCCCGACGATGACCACCCCTAAGAGCCACGTCTGCATGATTCGTCTTTGACCTGCGGGCCTTCTTTGCGTCTTTGCGCCTTTGCGTGAAACTTTACCTCACGCTGGAGGCGCAAAGACGCAAAGAAAACATTAACTGCTGAAGAGCGTCCGCTCGTGGTAGAAGATGGTTTTCGGGTCGTAGTAGGGCTGCCACCACTTGTCCTTCGCGTCCGGCCCCTGTAGGCAGAGCGGGTTCGAGGCGTCGGCCGTCTTCATCGTCGCGCGGAAGTGGTAGTGATCCACCAAACGTACCGCCTCGACCGCGTAAGCGGCCGCCACCGCCGGGTCGTAAATCGCCAGCAAATTGTCGCCGTTCGCTTCCTCGCCGCCCGCGGCCAGATTGGACGAGCCCGTGAAGACCGCGGGGTTCGCGCCGTTGAAATCCACGACGACGAACTTGTCGTGTATGACGATGCCGGACCCGCCGCTGTATTCATCCTGAAACGGCGGCGGGACTTTCCCCTTCAGGAATTCGAACGGGACAATCATGCCGGAAGATTCGCCCGGCTTGTAGACCTTGATGCCGCCCATCGTCTGCGTCATGCCGTAAGAGAACATCTTCTTTTTATCGGGCAGCGCCTTCAATTCGTCCATGACCGTGCCCCCGCCCGCCAACTCCATTACGGCGAAGATGACGGAGCTTTGCGCGGCGGAAATCGCGTCCGCGACTCTCTTCAGCGAAACGTCCGCAGACTTGTGCGGCGAGAAGGCGACGGCGAACTTGGGCAGCCCGTCCGCTTCGATCTCGTGCCAGCCCTCCGCGATTTCCGAGGTCGCGAATTTGTCCGGCGCGTTGAACGACTGCTCGAAGGCCGCATCGTAAAGCGCGGCCGTCTGCGGGTCTTCTATGACCAGGATGTTGTTGGCCTGCACATACAGGCCGCGGACGGAGAAATTGGCCGAGCCGGTCAGCACCTTGACGGGCTTGCCGTCCCTCTTCTGAATCAGAATCTTCTTGTGCGCGAAGCGATGGAAATGGCCCTGTTTGACGTTCTTGGCCCCGGCCGACTTGACCAGCGCCTTGTGCGCGTCAATCTCAAGCGCGCCCGCCTTCGTGTGCAAGGGGGCGTTGTCCAGGTAAGCCCTCAAGCGCTTGCCCATTTTCTGCATCGCACGCACGAAGTCCGGCTCGTCCAGGTCGTAGGCGAAGAGGTCAACCGTGATGCGCTTGTCCTTGAGACACTCCTCGACGAAGTCGAAGACCATCTTGCGCGCGTGGTAGCCAAGCCACTCGTACTGCTTGGCGTAAGCCTTCGTCTTGTAATCGAGGGACTTTTTCGGCGGGCGAATCGGCGCGTTCTTGAAGAGGTTGGTGTAAGCCTGCGATGAAAGATAGCCACGCGTGAAGCCGAACTCGAAGTCTCCGATTTTTTTTGGCTCAATCTCAAGGTCAACGCGGACTGTCGGCCCCTCCTTCAGTTGGCCGCCTTTGTCGAAGAGCATGGCCGTCACGTCGTAACGATAGTCGCCCGGCATCATCTCTTCGGGGAAGTCCATCCAGCGGAACTTTTGCAGCGGGGCTTCGTTGGTCGGATGGCCACCGATCTCTTCCATCTTCGTGTCGGAGGTCACGCTGCTCGTGAAGTGCAGGCGGTTGTTCAGGTAAGCGGACTTGCCGTCCGGCGCGGTCCGTTTGACGGCGAAGCCGGCGAGGTCTTTCGTCAGTTTCTCGTCGAGGTTGAAGGCCAGCATCGCCGCGCCGTCGCCGCGATAAACCTTGGCGGTCAGGCCGTCCTTCGTGGCCGAGTTGTGAATCTTGTGGGAAATCTTTACAGTCATAACGAGTCAACTCCTCAAAAAGGTATGAGACCGCTCACCCGGCTTGAAAACTGAACCCGGATTTGAAAGACGAAAAATTTTAAGTGAGACTCACAAGACGCGAGCTTCTTGTCAGCAGGCTTGAAAAGCAGTTGAGACAATATTCTCGCCGGTCCGAGCTTGTCAACAAGATTATGCTGGCCGGTCCAAAATCACGCGCCGCTATACGGTGAACTGGCGGCTACCTGGAACGCTTCACTTTTTCGGAAACAGAAACCGCAGCATCGGGTCAACTCTCGCGGCCCACGCGCGCTCGTTGTGCTCCGCCCCTTCGGCCTCGAAATACTTCAAGTCAGAGCCTTCCTTCCAGCCCTGTTGGACGAGTGCGTCACGCAGCGCACGCGCGTTCTGTGTGTGCTCCTCGGCCTCTTTGCCGCCCTCCTTCGTCCCCATGTCCAGCCAGATGCGCAGACGCGGCCGCTTCTTCAACGCCTGAACCTCGCGCAAAATCATCTTGTTGTCCCACCAGACGGACGGCGAGGCGACGACCACGCGCCCGAAGGTTTTCGGATACTTGAGCGCCAGGTAAAGCGATACCAGCCCGCCCAGGCTTGAGCCGCCGAGCCCCGTGTGCTTCGCGTCGCGGCGCGTGCGGTACTCGGAATCAATGAACGGCTTCAACTCCTCCACGAGCATGCGCCCGTAGAGGTCGGCCTTCCCGCCCATCTTGTGCCTGGCGTCCGCAGTCGGCGTGTACTCGTCCACGCGGTCTTTGCCCGTGTTGTAGATGCCCACGATGATGAGCGGCTCGATTGCGCCGTCCGTGATTAGCCTCTGCGCTGTTTCATCCACTTCCCATTCCGCGCCCTTGATGAACGAGGTCGCGCCGTCAAACAGGTTCTGCCCGTCGTGCAGGTAGAGTACGGGGTAGCGCCTCCGTTTGTCGGCGTCGTAACCGGGCGGAAGGTAAACCAGCACGTCGCGGTCGCTCGCCAGATAACGCGAATGAAAATTCTTGTGCGTGCGAAACTCGCCCGTCAGCGTGTGCCCGTCCTGCGCCCTGGCAACCGAGTAGAAGAGGCTGATGTGTATCAACATGAGGAAAAGTGTCGCGAGGCGCGATGACCGCTGGTGCATGAAGACTCCTTTAATGGAAACTCAGACTCGGCCGCATGATAACACGCCACTCAAGCAACAGGCTGACTCACCCCCTTTGCGTCTTTGCGCCTTGGC
>DATFCB010000035.1:0-5929 GCA_035253525.1 Pyrinomonadaceae bacterium
CCGCCGACCGAAGGGACTTCGACCAACTCGCCGCGCGCCATCTCGTTCAACGAGGCGCTGCATGCGCAGCCGACCGTGCGCTTAATCTTCTCCGCCTCTGGAATCGGCGTGCGCAGGCCGAAGGCTATATCGTTCGTAAAGTGCGAGCCGCCGAGCGCAAAAACGGCCGTGTGTTGCACGGCCCCGCGCTGGTAGATGACGAGGCCCGTCGTCTCCGCGCCGATGTCCACCAGGGCGGAGCCGAACTCCTTATCGTCCTCGGTCAGAGACGCCTCGGCGGCGGCCAGTTGTTCGAGCACCATGTCTGCGACGACGAGGCCCGAACGGTTGACGGCGTTAATCGCGTTCTGCCGCGCCGTGACGGGGCTCGTGACGATGTGGACTTTGACGGCGAGGCGCGCGCCGATCATGCCGACGGGGTCGTTGATGCCGTCCTGGTCGTCAACGATGAACTCCTGCGGCAGGCGGTCAACTATCTCGCGGCCCGCGGGTAGTTGGATGGCGCACGCGGAGTCAATCGCGCGGCGCACGTCGTCGGGCGTGATCTCGCGGTCGCGGCCAGAGACGGCGACAATCGCCTGGCCGTTGAAGCCCATGATGTGCGAGCCCGCCAGATTGATCGTGACCTCTTCGGCCTCAAGTCCGCTCATTCGTTCCGCGTCTTCGACCGCGCGCTTGATGGCCTCGACCGCAGCGTCCGGGTTCACTATCACGCCTTTGCGCAGGCCGCGCGCTTCGGCCTCGCCGATGCCGACGATGTCCAGTTGACCGCCGTCGCCCGGCTCGCCGACGATACACGTCACCTTGCTCGTGCCGATGTCGAGTCCGACCGTGTGTGACGCGCGTTTAGCCATAACTTCTTTTGCGTTTCAGGTTCCAGGTTTCAAGTTTCAGGTTCGCCGTTTTTAACTTGAAACCTGAAACTTTATTCCGTTACTCGGCGCGGGCGGCTCTCCGTGCGTGCCGCTCCGGGCTCTTTGTCTTTCTTATCCTTCTTGGCTTTCTTCTCCTGCTCTTTCTTGCGGTTCCGCGCGTCGTCTTTGCGCGCGACCGTTTCTTTCTCTTTAGCTTTGCGGCCCTCGGCCCTGGGTTTCGCGGTGGCGGTGCGCGCCGCGGGCTTCGGGTGTTCAACTTTCGCGCTCTCGATTTCGGGGCCGGCGCTATCGCCGTCGCGGCCGGCGCTGAAGTTGGGCGCGTCCGGGCTGACGCCGATGGCAATGCGGTCTTTGCCTTTTTCTATCCCCTGCGCGACGTTGATGTAGAGGATGAATGGGCCGATGGGCGTGTTGCGCCGCTCGTCTAATTCATCCAAGGCGTACTTGAGCCGGTTGCCGAAATCTTCGCGGCCGAGTTGTATCTCTATCTGCGCATCGTCGCCCGTCAACTGCGCGCGAACGTCGCTCAGGTCGTAGAGGTTGACTTCGCTGACGCGGCGGCTGATGCCCCTCGTCTCCCAGTCGCGCGTCATCTCCAAAAACTTCTCGACGCGTTCGCTGTTCTGCGCGCGCGCCCCCTCTGTCCCGTCTTCGTCCCACCCGCGCATGAAAATCTGGTCCGCGGGCGAGGCCGCGCCGAGGCTGACCGCTTCCTCGTCAACCCAGACAAACTTGCCCGCGCTCGTTCTCAGGACAGCGCGCGGGGTCCGTTCCGTGATGCGCACGCGCAGGCCGTCCGGCAGGACGCGCGAGACGACCGCCTCCCTGACCCACGGAATCTTTTTCAGCTCGCGGCTGATGCGGTCCAGGTCCGCGCGCCAGACGCCCGTCTGGGCTGCGCCTTCGGTCACGATTGCCTTGATGTCGCCGGCGGAGGCGCGCGATGCGCCGCTCACGTCCACGTAGCGCACACGGAAGAAAGCCGCGGAGGCGGCCGCGCGGTAACCCGCGAAGAGCAGGACGCCCGCGATTACGGCCAGCGCGATCTTTCCGGCGAGCGGGAAGTAGACCAGGACTTTGCGCCAGCCGCCCGCCTTCGCGCGCGACGAAGAAGCGCCGCGCTTCGCGGGCCGCTGCACCATCTCTCCCGCGCGAGCCTTGCCCCCGCCGCCCGCGCCGCGCCCAGCCCTCGGTGTGATGACCTGCTCTCTCATAAGTCCGTAGAGTCTGCGGAACCGTCTGAGCTTTGAGTCGCGTCTGCCTTGCCGGTTTCAGACTGGACGGACTCGACCGACTCTTCCTGATTGCCCGCGCGCCAGAGTTCGACTTCGTACTCCAGCTCGATTCCCTTCTCGCGCCTGAAGCGCTCCCTGATCTCTTCGGCGAGCGCGAGTGCGTCGGCAGCCTTCGCGTTCTCGCCCTCGGTGACGATGAAGTTGGCGTGGACGGGAGAGACGACTGCGCCGCCGCGCTTCGTGCCCTTCATTCCCATCTCGTCAATCATCTTGCCCGTGCCGATTGCGCTCCCAGGAGGATTCTTGAAGAAGCACCCGGCCGAGCGCGCGCCGTGCGGCTGCGTGCTCATGCGCTTGTTCTTCGCTTCGAGCATCCGCGCTCCGATCTTTTCGGGGTCGTCGCGCGTCAGCCGCAGCGTCGCGCCTAACAACAACTCGCCCTCGCGGAAAGAGGTGTGGCGATAATCCCACTTCACCTCGCTGCCCGGCACTTCCACCACGCGCCCGCCGCGCGCGACCCTCACCACTTCCGTCACGCGCCCTATCTCTTGTCCGTAAGCGCCCGCGTTCATCCAGAGCGCGCCGCCGACTGTGCCAGGAATTCCGCCCAAGCCTTCTATCCCCGCTAAACCCCTGCGGCCCGCGTCAATGCACAGGCGCGGCAGCGAGTAGCCCGCGCTGACCGACACGCGCTCGCCGTCGAAGTGGACTTCGCCCTTCAACTCCTTGAGGCTGACGACGACGTAGTGGTGCTCAGCGTCGTCCGCGAGCACGTTGCTGCCGGAGCCGAGCGCGCGCCACGGGACGCCTGCCTCGTCCAATTCAAAGACCACCTGCGCCGCCTGTTCTTCGGTGACGGGTGAGATGACCCAGTCAATCGCGCCGCCGACGCGCAAAGAGGTCAGTTCCGCGAAGCGCCGCCCGCGCTCTGCGCGCACGCCCGTACGCGCCGCGATCTCTTCAATCGCAGCGTCGCGCTCCCGCAAGCTCAACTCTTTTTTCATCTCGTCAACGACCATCGAACCAAGCGTGTTGTTGTCGTCTGACGCCTCTTTCAAACTGAAACTCGTCTGGATTCTCAAACCTTTTAGCCCGCCCGCGCGTCCCCGCGCTCACGTAGCAGCCCCAAGACCTGTTCGCCCGCGCGGTAGACAGAGCCTGCGCCGAGCGTGATGAGCATGTCGCCCTCGCGCAACTGGTCGCGCAGGGTACGGGCCGCGCCTTCGAGCGGCCCTATGTACTCGGCGTTCTTGTGACCGTAGCGCTTGACGGCGTCGGTCAGCGTCTCGGCCGTCACGCCTTCAATCGGGTCTTCGCTCGCCGCGTAGATGTCTGTCACGTAGAGAACGTCGGCGTTGTTGAAAGAGCGCGCGAACTCCTCCATCTGGTCCTGCGTGCGCGTGTAGCGGTGCGGCTGAAAGAGCACCACGATGCGGCGGCCCGCTGAGCCAATTTTCGCCGCCGCGAGCGTCGCCTTGATCTCCGTCGGGTGGTGGCCGTAATCGTCAACCACGAGCACGCCCGACTCCTCGCCCTTGAACTGGAAGCGCCGGTCGGCGTTCGTGAACTCCGCGAGCGCTTTCTCTATCTGACTGAACGGGACTTTCAGCTCGAAGCCGACGGCGATGGCCGCCAGCGCGTTATAGACGTTGTGCAAACCCGGCGCGCGCAAAGTTACGTCGCCGACCGCTTCGGTCCCGCGCCAGACCGTGAAGCTCGACCCGTAGCCTTCGTTGAAACGAATCGCGTGCGCCGAAACGTCTGCCTGCGCGCTCAGGCCGTAAGTGATTCTGCGCCGCTTGACGTGCGGGATGACGGCCTGCACGTGCGGGTCGTCCAAACAGAGGACGGCCGTCCCGTAGAACGGAACCTTGTTGACGAACTTGACGAAGCAGTCGCGCACATCGTCCATGTCGTCATAGTAGTCCATGTGCTCGCGGTCAATGTTCGTCACAATCGCGATGGTCGGCGTCAGCATCAGGAACGAGCGGTCGCTCTCGTCCGCCTCGACGACCATCAAATCACTTTGGCCGATGCGCGCGGTCGAGCCGAAGGACTTGACGACGCCGCCGACGACGACCGTCGGGTCTAGCTGCGCGTGGCCCAAAACGGTTGCAACCATAGAGGTCGTCGTCGTCTTGCCGTGCGAGCCGGCGACTGCCACGGAGTAGGGTTTTAAGCGCATCAACTCCGCGAGCATCTCCGCGCGCGGGATGACGGGGACGCTGCGCCGCTTGGCCTCGACGATTTCGGGGTTGTCCTCGCGCACGGCAGTCGAGCGAACCACCACGTCCGCGTCGCCCACGTTCTCCGCGACGTGCCCCTCTTTAAACTCCACGCCCAAAGATTCAAGCCGCTTCGTCACCTCGGAGCTTTTCAAATCCGACCCCGACACGTGAAAGCCTGAATTAACCAGGACCTCGGCGATGCCCGACATACCGACACCGCCGACGCCCACGAAATGAATGTGCTGAATGCTGCGAAACATATTTAAGAGCAGTGATGAGTGATAAGTGATAAGTGATAAGAAAAAGCTTTCTGTCTTTACTTATCACTTATCACTCATCACTTATCACTTATCACTTATCACTTATCACTCGTCACTGTTTTACCAGCTTTTCCATCAAATCTACTGCTGCTGCCGCCGCGTCGCCGCGTGCGAGTTTGCGGCTGGCTTCTTCCATCCGTGTTAAGTCTTCGGGCGCGCTCGCGAGCGCCCTGATTTCCTGTGCCAATCGTTCGCCCGTCAGGTCGTGCTGCAAGATCATGCGGGCCGCGCCGGCCGACTCTAACGCTTCGGCATTCTTGCGCTGATGGTCGTCCGCGGCCTGCGGGAACGGGACCATGATGGCGGCCTTGCCCGCCGCGACGAGTTCCGCGCTGGTCGTCGCTCCGGCGCGGCAGACGATTAAATCAGCGGCGGCAAACTCCGCGACCATGTCGTCAATGTAGCGCCGCACGTCCATCTGCTCGCCCCAGCCCGCTTCACGATAACCCGCGCTCACTTTCTCAAAATCCGCCTCGCCCGTCTGGTGCGTTATCCGTAGTCGGCCGCGCTCTGCTTCGAGGTGCGGGAGCGCCGCGACTGTTGCCAGGTTGATGGCACGCGCGCCCTGCGAGCCGCCGAAGACGAGCACGGAAAAACGCGTAGCATCGCGCGCCTTGGGCGGAATGTCAAAGAACTCGCGCCGGACGGGGTTGCCCGTCACGACCCCTTTGCCGCGAAAGTATGGCAGCGCGGCCTCGAAGGTCACCGCCGCGCGATCAACAAAACGCGCGAGCCTGCGGTTTGTAAAACCGGGCAGCGCGTTCGACTCCATGACGAGCGTGCGCACGCCCGTCATCGCGGCCGTCAAAAGAACTGGCCCGGAAACGTAACCGCCCGCGCCGACAACTATGTCGGGCCGAAACGCGCGAATCAGACGCCGCGCCGCGAAGAAACTTTTGGGCAGCAGCATCAGCCCGCGCACGCGCGCTCCCAGGCCGACGTTCTTCAGCCCCGCACTTTCAATGAGCGACAACTCGAAGCCCGCTTTTGGCACAAGCTTCTTCTCCAACCCCCGCGCCGTCCCGACGAACCTCACTTCCGAACTCGAATCACGGCGCATCACTTCCTTCGCCACGGCGATGCCCGGATAAATGTGCCCGCCCGTCCCCCCTGCGGCAATCAACACGCGCATCGCACTCACCCTCGGCGCGCCGGGACGGTCATGGGAGAGCGCGGCGACAACGTGGGCGCGGCGGCCGCGCGCCTGCCCGTCTCGACCTCCGGCTTCACTTCCACATCAAACAGCTTCGCGCCTCCCGCATCTCTCGCCG
>DATFCB010000036.1:0-7461 GCA_035253525.1 Pyrinomonadaceae bacterium
TTGAGCGCGCCCGCCCCGCGCCGCTCGTTGCGCGCGAACCGCGCGAGCTGTTCGCGCAGGAACGCGGGGTCCTGCGCCGTGTCCGGCTCAATCAGCGCCTTTACCAGGCGCTTCTGCGGCTGTGCCAAATCCACTACGTAAGAGCCAGCGGGGAAACTGCGCGTCGCGCTCGTCTCGCGCCCCGTATAGCTGTGCGCGCTCGTCGAGCCGAACTGCTCGCGCGCGATGCCGACCTCTATGCCCGCGCGCAGTAGAATCTCCACGAGCGCACGCGCGTTACCGGCGTCCCGGCCCGGCATGAGCACGACGCGCTTCATGCGCTCTGTGCGCCCCTCTTCGATGCCGCTCCGCCTGAAGTCGTAATAATCCTTCAGGCGCGCCTCGCGGTTGCGCGCGGCCGTGTCGAGCGTCGTCATGGAGGCGACGAAGTGCTTAGCGATGGCCGAGCGCAGGGTGACGATGGTGTCGTCGTCGCGCTTCCAGCGGAGTCCTTTGAAGCCGCCGCCGTCCGTCTCGTAAGTCATGCCGGTCGCGCCCTGCAACGCGGGCCAGGAGTCCCAGTAAAACGGGCCGAAGAGGTCGAAGACATCGCGCACATAGTAGTCCCAGTTGCGCGCGTCGAACTGCGCGGCGTTGGCCCGCCCGAACTCAGACATCCAGCGCGCCGTCTGCTCCGGCGGCAGGTTGGGGTTGACGGGCAGCGCCGCGGGCGGGAAGAAATACTGCGGCGGCTGGCCGTGATGATCCACCGCGACCTGCGGCATCCATTCGAGGTAGGCGCGCTGCATGTGTTGCGTCTCGACTTGACTGGAGACGGCGTTGTCGCGGTTGAGGTCGAAGCGGTAACGATTGTAGCGGCCGTAGACGGACCAGGGCTCGCGGTGCTCGGCCGCCAGGGGGTCCGGGTCGCCGACGGCGTTTGCGTTGTACCAGGTGACGAAGCGCTCGTGTCCGTCCGGGTTCTCGCAGACGTTGATGAGGACGACGCAGTTGCGCAGGATGTCGAGCGTCTGGGGTTCGTTCGACGCGGCCAGTTGATACAAGACCTGCATCATCGCCTCGAACGAGGCAGACTCGTTGCCGTGAATCGTGTAGGCGAGCCAGACGATCATGGGCGAGGAGGACGTGATACGACGCGCCTCTTCGGCCGAGGTCCGGCGCGGGTCCGCGAGGCGCGCGATGTCGGCTTTGATTTCGGAGAGGCGCTGTATGTTCTCGGGCGCGCTGACGGCCACGAGGTGCATCATGCGGTGCTCGTTCGTCTCTCCCATGTCCATCACGCGGACGCGGTCCGGCGCGGCCTGTGCTATCTTCTCAAGGACGCGCTCCATCATCGCGTAGTTGGTGTGGAACTCGCCCACGTCGTAGCGCAGCACGCTCTGCGGGCGCGGGACCGAGTCGCGGTAGGGGCCGCGCGCGTAGAAGTCGAAGCGCGAATCATCGCGCTGCGGGTAGGCGGCGGCGACGAAGAGAGTGCAGAGGAGCGCGAGAGCACGAAGCGAGCGGCTTGTCGAGATCATTTGCTAACTTTTAGCTTTCTATTTCCGGCGAGTTTTTGGGCAAAGACAGCGGCGATATTACCGCGCTTCAAATCAGATTGTAAAAGATGTTCTTCTTTCCTGGCGTCTTTGCGCCTCCAGCGTGAAAAACCACAACTATCTCACGCAAAGACGCCAAGGCGCTGAGAAAAGTTCCGAGGAATAACGACGATGAGCGAGAGATTTGGCACAAAGTGCCCGCGCTGCGGCGAGGGCGAGTTGCGCGGCTGGGACGAGTTGAGCGAAGAGGAGCAGATGGTCGCGCGCCGCCTGCCTGAAGCGGTGGACTACGCGGCGGGCGAGCGCGAGGCGATGCACAGGTGGTGCACGAACTGCTGGTACGAAGAGACGGAGAGCGCCCCCTGCGACGCCTGAGGCCGATGGCGGATTGCCTCAACCCCTTTGCGTCTTTGCGCCTTTGCGTGAGGCAAATCAGTTTCACGCCAAGGCGCAAAGACGCAAAGAAACGAGTCGAATGTCTTTCTGCCAATCCGCCATCAATGGACGCACTATCTACTAATCTAGTAAATTAATTTCAAACGGGGAGGATTAACACGCGTTGGCGGATGAACTGTTAAAGTGGCGGTCGGAGTTTCCGATCCTGGAGAAGTGCGTCTATCTCATCTCGCACAGTCTGGGCGCGATGCCGCGCGGGACTTACGAGCGGCTTCAGGATTACGCCGAAGCCTGGGCGACGCGCGGCGTGCGCGCCTGGGCCGAAGGGTGGTGGGAGATGCCTGTTAGTCTGGGCGACGAGGTCGGGCGCATCATCGGAGCCCCGCCCGCCTCGGTCGTCATGCACCAGAACGTCTCCATCTGCCAGTCGCTCATTCTCTCTTGCTTCGACCCCGCGCCTCCTCGGAACAAGATAGTCTATTCGGAACTCAACTTCCCTTCCGTGATGTACGTCTACGAGGCGCACGCACGCAATGGACGCTTACGCATCGAGACGGTCAAGTCCGACGACGGCATCACCGTCCCGCTCGAACGCATGCTCGCGGCCATAGACGAAGAGACATTGCTCGTCCCCATCTCGCACGTCCTCTTCAAGAGCGCCTTCCTGCAAGACGCCCGCGCCATCACCGAACGCGCGCACGAGGTCGGCGCTCGCGTCGTGCTCGACACTTATCAATCGGCTGGCACAGTTCCATTCAGCGTCAAAGACCTGAATGTGGACTTCGCTTGCGGCGGCTCCGTCAAGTGGCTCTGCGGCGGCCCCGGCGCGGGCTACCTTTATGTTCGGCCCGATTTGCAGAAGCTACTTGAGCCGCGCACGACCGGCTGGATGGCACACGAAGCGCCGTTCTCGTTTGAAAGCTCTATGCGCTATGCGCCGAGCATTGCGCGCTTCCTCCACGGCTCGCCCGCCATCCCCGCGCTCTACGCCGCCGAGAGCGGCTACCGCATCGTCAACGAGGTCGGCGTCGCGGCGATTCGTGAGAAGAGCGTGCGGCAGACGACGCGGCTGATAGAGTTGGCCGAGGAGGCAGGCTTTCGCGTGACCAGCCCGCACGACCCCGCGCGTCGCGGCGGGACCGTCACAATCGCGGCCGAACACGCGGCGGCCGTCACCAAAGAATTAATCCGCCGCGAATTCATAGTTGACTACCGCCCCGGCGCGGGCGTGCGCATCTCCCCGCACTTCTACACCAAAGACGAAGAGATTGAACTCATCGTCCGCGAGATGAAACAGATCCGCGACACGCGCGCCTATGCCGAACACGAAGCGGCAGGCGCGGCATTTTAGAGCAGTGATGAGTGATGAGTGATAAGTAAGGGCCGTGAATCGTGAATCGTGAATCGTGAATAGACGAACGATTCTTTCTTTTACGATTCACGATTTACCATTTGCGATTCACGTCTTTAAACTTATCACTCATCACTCATCACTCATCACTTGAATTATGTCAAACGATTACGGCACGAACGCCCCACTGTCTTACAACAAATACCTGCGGGTCGCGGACCTCATCTGCTTGCAGGATTGCCTGTCGGAGCCTGCGCATCACGACGAGCTGCTTTTCATCACGATTCACCAGACGTATGAGTTGTGGTTCAAGCAGATTCTTCACGAGATTGACGCGGGCGTGGCGCAGATGAGCGAGGACCGCGCGGCCGCCGCCTCGCGCTCGCTCCGCCGCGTGGTCGAGATAGAGAAGGTGCTCGTCCAACAGATACACATTCTTGAGACGATGACGCCGATAAGTTTCCTGTCCTTCCGCGACGAGTTGAACCCGGCGTCGGGTTTTCAGAGCATGCAGTTCCGCGAGATAGAATTCTCCTCGGGCCTCAAAGACCCGACCATCCTCGACAGCTTTCGGGAGGACGAGTTCGCCGCCCCGCGTCTTCAGACGCGTCTCTCGTCACCGACACTGGCCGACGCGCTCTACGCCTACTTGCGCCGCCGCGGCTTCGACGCGCCCGACGACGACGCGGCCGCGTCCGAAGAGGAGCGCCGCCGCAATTACGGCAAACGCACGCGCGCCGTCCTCGAAATCCTCACGCACTTCGAGGATCGCTTCGAAGAGTTTCAACTGATAGAAGCTCTCATCGAGCACGACGAATATTTCTCGCTCTGGCGCTCGCACCACGTCAAGATGGTCGAGCGCATGGTCGGGGCCAAACGCGGCACGGGCGGCTCCGAAGGCATAGGCTACCTCCGCACCACGCTCGACAAAAAATTCTTCCCCGAACTCTGGGAGGCGCGGACATATCTGGACACGAAGCACGGCGAAGCGGGCTGCCCCTTCACTTCAGTCAAGAGTGACAAGTGACCGGGGCCGAGATAGAATCGCGCCCCGGCTCGTCATTCGTCACAACGTCACGGCTCTTATGAATTTCCCCGAACGCTTCAATATGGCTGACTACTTCCTCTACCACAACGTCGAGGAAGGGCGCGAGAACAAGACCTGTCTTTATTACCAGGACGAAACTTTCACCTACGGCGAGGCCGTGAGGATGTCGAATCGCGTCGGCAATGCTTTGCGCGAGTTGGGCGTGGAGATTGAAGACCGCGTGCTGATTGTGCTGCCGGACTGCCCGGAGTTCGTGTGGACATGGTTCGGGGCGAGCCGCGTGGGCGCGGTGATTACGATGGTCAACCCGCTGCTGCCCGCGGAGGATTACAGATATTATTTGGACTACACGCGGGCGCGGTGCGCGGTCATACACGAATCGCTGCTGAAGAATTTCGAGGAGGCGGCGGCCGACGCGCGTTACCTGCGCAACACGCTCGTCGTGGGCGCGGAACGCGGGCAGTTCCTTTCGTTCGAGGAAACAATCAATGCTCAAGCGGACGAGTGCGCGCCCGCGGACACGCACCGCGACGACGTGGCAATCTGGCTCTTCACGTCCGGCTCGACGGGCCACCCCAAAGGGGCCGTGCACCTTCAGCACGACCTGCCTTACAACACAGAGGTCTTCGCCAGGCGCACGATGGGCGTCAACGAAAACGACCTCACTGTCTCTGTGCCAAAACTGTTCTTCGGCTATGCGACGGGGACGAACCTGCTCTTCCCCTTCGCCGTGGGCGGCGCGACCGCGCTCTTCAGCGAGCGCTCGACTCCCGAAAAGTTGTTCGAGGTGATAGAGCGCTACCGCCCGACGATTTTGACGACCGTGCCGACGATGATCAATGCGATGCTCAACTCGGAAGGGGCCGCGCAGAGGGATTTGTCATCCCTGCGCTTCTGCTATTCGGCGGGCGAGGCGCTGCCCGTCGAACTCTACACGCGCTGGGCGGACGCTTTCAATGTAGAAATCTGCGACGGCATAGGCTCCGCCGAGATGTTCCACATCTACATCACGAACCGCCCCGACGACGTGAAACCCGGCAGCCTGGGCCGCGTCGTCGAAGGTTACGAGGCGCGCATCGTTGACGCAGCGGGGCACGAAGTCCCCACGGGCGAGATGGGGACTTTGCGTATCAAGGGCGACTCGGCGGCGTTGTGTTACTGGAATGCACACGAGAAATCGAAGGAGACTTTCGCGGGCGATTGGTGTACGACGGGCGACCAGTTCCACGTGGACGCCGAGGGTTATTACTGGTATCACGGCCGCACAGACGACATGCTGAAAGTCTCGGGCGTCTTCGTCGCTCCCGCAGAGATAGAGAACTGTCTGCTGCAACACGAGGCGGTCGTGGAGGCGGCCGTCGTGGGCCACGACGACGGCTCCGGCCTCGTCAAGCCAAAGGCTTTCGTCGTCGCGCGCGAGGGGCACGCGCCCACGGATGAACTGGCACAAAACATCAAGGAGTTCGTCAAATCGAGGCTCGCGCTCTACAAGTACCCGCGGTGGGTCGAGTTCGTCTCGTCGCTGCCGAAGAACGACCGTGGCAAGATTGATCGAAAACAGTTGAAAGGAAAGTAACGTGGCAAAGCGTCAGAAAGACCGTGACCTGGAGAAGGCGTACCCGATTGGGAAATTCATCGAAAAACTCCGCCGCCTGGCGGACGCTCTGGAGAACGGCGAGCGGTTTACGATTCAAGTCGCCGGCGAGCGCATCAACGTCCCCGCCAACGCCCTCGTCAACATCGAACACGAACGCGAGGGCACAGAGGAAGAGCTTGAGTTCCAACTGAAATGGAAAAGGCAGTAAAGCAGTGATAAGTGATAAGTGATAAGTGATAAGTAAAAGCGCTTCTCTTATCACTTATCACTTATCACTTATCACTTTTTTATCATGTTCTTCGCAACGCGCATCCGCGTCCGGTTCGGTGACTGCGACCCGGCGGGGCTGGTTTATTACCCGGTCATCTTCCACTACTGCCACGTCGCGATGGAGGAGTTTTTCGCGGCGCGCTGCGGCATCACTTACGACCGCCTGATGAGCGAAGAGCGGCTGGGCTTTCCGACCGTCAACGTGGAGGCCGAGTTCTTCGCGCCGCTCGTCTATGGCGACGAGGCCGAGGTCGAAGTCTCCGTCTCGCGCGTCGGGCGCAGTTCCGTGACGTTCGTATATGAAGTCAAGCGCGCGGGCGACCGCACGCTGTGCGCGCGCTCAACGCAGGTGCACGCGGCGATGAACCTGGACACGCGCCGCGCAGTCCCCATTTCCGAAACTCATCGTGCAGTTTTTCTACAGGCTGCCAAATAATTCACAGTAAATTCACACCGCGAGGTGGACTTTTCTGGAAAATCGCCCCGGCTGATACTTTTATAAGAGTGCTACAGGATAGAGGGAATCCAAACACAGCCGGAGGAAAGAAGTCTGTGAAAAAGCTACTCGTGTCTCTTGCCGCCTTAATCGTTTTCGCCCTGCCGTCGGTCGCCAGCGCCGATACGATAACTTTCAACGCACCAGCAACAAAACCCAATGACGGATCGGGAGGCCCGAAGAATTTCGACCTCGACCATTACCGCGCCTATACGTGGAGCGTCAAACATACTTTCGCCGCCGGTGAACAGATCACGTCGGCGAAACTCGTCTTCACGAGCATTCACAACTGGGATCGAAACGCGAATCGTCTCTATGTGAACCTCCTCGACTTCGCGCGAAATACAAATCACAACGGCGTCGGTTCCGTGCAGGACGCTAACGTTGACCCCACGCAGGGCAACGGCGGCTTCAGCGACTACTTCGATGTCAACGGCAATTATCTAGCCAACGGCGCGGAGCATATAGATTTGACGACGCTCGTGAATCTCTCGATGACGCCGAAGACCATCGAGTACGAGTTTACGGCCGCACAGCTCTTGAAGCTGAACGAGTTTTTCAGCTCGCTCGATAACACCCTGGCCTTCGGCCTCGACCCTGACTGCCATTTCTGGAACAACGGCATCAAGTTCGTGATTACGACGAAGAGCCCCGCGCCGGTCCCCGAACCGACGACGATGGTGCTACTCGGGACGGGCCTCGCGGGCCTCTACGCGCGCCGCCGCCGCCAGCAGAAGCGGTCGCCAAGCGACTCCTAAAAAAATT
>DATFCB010000037.1:0-5084 GCA_035253525.1 Pyrinomonadaceae bacterium
GGGCTCGTTAATCGGGTCTGTGCCGGTGCCGCGAGCCATGGCCGCCTTCGGATCAAGAATCTCTCCGCGATAAATCCAGACCTTGACGCCTATGACGCCGAAGGTGGTGTGGGCTTCAGCAAGACCGTAATCAATGTCGGCGCGCAAAGTATGAAGCGGAAGCTGGCCTTGCAGGTGCCACTCGCTGCGGGCGATTTCGGCCCCGTTCAGGCGGCCCGAAACTTTGACCTTGATGCCCTGCGCGCCGAAGCGCAGTGACTCTTCGACGGCCTTACGCATGGCGCGGCGGAAGGCTATGCGCTTTTCGAGCTGCGCGGAGATTTTCTCGGCCTGGAGCTGTGCGTTCAGCTCAGGCTTGTGAATCTCCTGAATCGAGACCAGCACCTCGCGGCCCGTGCGCGCCGAAAGATCGCCCTTGAGCTTGTCAATCTCGGCCCCCTTGCGCCCGATGATGATGCCTGGGCGCGAGGTGTAGATGATGATCTTGAGGCGATTGGCCGCGCGCTCAACGTCAACGTGGCTGACGCCCGCGCCCGTGAACTTAGCTTTCAGCTCGCGCTTCAGCTTGAGGTCTTCCAAGAGGTACTCGCCGAACTGGCGCTTGGCGTACCAGTGCGAGTGCCAATCCTTGTTGTAGCCAAGGCGGAAGCCGTATGGATGAACTTTCTGGCCCACTCTAATTCTCCGTTTCAGTCGCCGTGAATTTGAAATCCCAAAGTTGAAATCTCAAATCAGTAAAAAGAGATTACTCTTCAGTCGCCGCCGTCTCTTCAGCGCCTTCGCTCTTTGCGGGGGCGCTCTCGCCGGCCTTTTTCTCGCCTGCGGTCGCCTTCGGCGCGGTGCGTTTGGCGCGCGGCGCGGAGGCGGCCCCGCCGCGCTTGCGGCCCTTGCTCTCTTCGAGCTTCGCGGGCTTGGCCTCGGCGGTCTTGCCGCCCTTCTTCGCCTCGGCGGCCACGACCTTCTCGTCGCTTGAGAGAAGAATCGTGACGTTGCAGAAGTGGCGGCGCTCGCGGTAGGCGCGGCCCTGCGGGGCCGGGCGGACGCGGCGGCGGTTCTTCGTCGGCCCACGGTCAACGAACGCGGCCTTGACCCACAAGTCGTCCGGGTCAATGGCAATGTTGGCCTTCTCCGCGGCCTCAGACGCGTTGGCGATAGCCGAGCGCACGCACTTCTCTATCCCGTCGGCCGCGCGCTTATTCGTGAACTGCAAAATCGCCAAAGCCTGGTTGACGTTCTTGCCGCGAATCATATCCACGACCAGCCGCGCCTTCTGCGCCGACCCCCGCAAATACTTCGCACTCGCTCTTGCTTCCATTAGCTCACTCCGTTCGAGTGATAAGTGAGGAGTGATAAGTGATAAGAAAAAGCTTTTCTCTCATCACTCATCACTTATCACTTATCACTATTTTTTCGCTACTTTCGACGACTTCTCGGCCTTCGTTCCCGAGTGGCCTTTGAAGGTGCGCGTCGGCGCAAACTCGCCGAGTTTGTGCCCGACCATGTTCTCCGTCACGTAGATCGGCAGGTGGCGTTTGCCGTTGTGCACGCCGAACGTCAGCCCGACCATGTCGGGCGTGATCGTCGAGCGGCGCGACCACGTCTTGATCGCCGGGGGGCGCGCCCCGCCCGCGCGGATACGCTCCACCATCTTCGCGATGCTCTTATCTACGAACGCCCCTTTTTTAACTGAACGTGCCATAATCGTTTCGCTTCGCTCCACTCTAGGGATGAGGGCGGAGGGATGAGGGATGAATAAAAGCATTCATCCGTTCTTACTCATCCCTCATCCTTCATCCCTTATTTAACTCTACGGTCGCGCACGATCATCTTCGACGTGCGTTTGTTCTTGCGCGTCTTGTAGCCGCGCGTCGGCTGGCCCCAAGGGGTGACGGGGTTGCGCCCGCCGGAGGTCTTGCCCTCGCCGCCGCCGTGCGGGTGATCCACCGGATTCATCGCCACGCCGCGCACGTGCGGGCGGATGCCCTTCCAGCGCGAGCGTCCGGCCTTGCCGTAAGAGACGTTCTCGTGCTCGACGTTCCCGACCTGGCCCACCGTCGCCATACAAACGACTGGCACGCGCCGCACCTCGCCCGAAGGCATGCGCAACTGAGCGTAGTCGCCCTCCTTGGCGACTAACTGCGCGAACGCGCCCGCGCTCCGCGCCATCTGCCCGCCCTTGCCGGGACGCAACTCGATGTTGTGTATCTGCGTTCCCAAAGGGATGTTGCGAATCGGCAGCGCGTTCCCCGGCAGGATGTCCGCCTCGGGTCCGCTCACCACCGTCTTACCGACTTCGAGGCCGGCGGGCGCGATGATGTAGCGCTTCTCGCCGTCAAGGTAGGTGACGAGCGCGATGTGCGCCGAGCGGTTCGGGTCGTACTCGATCTGCGTGACGCGGCCGGGCACGCCCGCCTTGTCGCGCTTGAAATCAATGATCCTGTAGAAACGCTTGTGGCCGCCGCCGCGACGACGGACCGTGATGCGCCCGTCGTTGTTGCGCCCCGAGATGCGCTTCTTCGGCTCAAGCAGCGACTTCTCAGGCTCCGCGCCGGCCGTTAACTCATCGCGCGTCAAATAAGTCTGGTAACGACGCGCCGGCGATGTCGGTGTAAGTTTCTTGATGCCCATAATCTTTATAAGGGATGAGGGCGGAGGGATGAGGGATGAATTAAAGGCTTCCGTCCTTTTTCATCCCTCATCCCTCATCCCTCATCCTTTCTATATCGCTTCGCCGTAATCGAGCGGCTTCTCGCCCTGCTTCAGGGTGACGTAGGCTTTCTTCCAGGAGGGCTTGCGGCCCTCGTAGCGCCCGCGACGCTTGATCTTGCCCATGTAGTTGACGGTTCTGACGGCGTCAACCTTAACCTGGAAGATCGTCTCGACGGCCGACTTGATTTCGGGCTTGGTCGCGTGGCGGTCAACGCGGAAGGTCAAAAGCTGCCGCGCGTCCTGCGTCTCTTCCTTCGCCACCAGAGCTTTTTCCGTAATCACCGGCGACTTGATGATGTCCCAAACTGTTCTCATCTCTTATGCCGCCTCCTCTGTCGCTTCTTCGCCCTGCGCGGCAGCGGTCTCAGCCGCGCTCGTGCTCTCTTCCGCCGCGCCCTCTTCAGTCGTCTCGCTGGCCTTCTTCGACTGCGGGTCAAGCAACTCCGCCAACTCCAACGCGGCGGCGCGCGACAACACAAGCTTCTCGTGATAGAGCAGGTCGTAGATGTTCAGGCCGTAGCTGTTGACGACCTTCGCGCGCTTGACGTTGCGCGAGGCGCGCAGCAAGTTCTCGTTGTCGAGGCTGTCCACGATCAGCGTCTTGCCTTCGAGGCCGAGCGTGCCGAGCGTGCTGACGAAAGCCTTCGTCTTCGCCTCGTCGAGCGCGAAGCCGTCGAGGACGACGACGTTGCCCTCGCGCACGCGTTCAGACAAAGCCGAGCGCAGAGCGCCGCGCCGCATCTTCTTCGGCAGGTTGTAAGACCAGTCGCGCGCCTGCGGGCCGTGCACGTTGCCGCCGCCCTTCCAGAGGGGCGAGCGGATGCTCGCGATGCGCGCGCGCCCGGTTCCCTTCTGCCGCCACAGCTTCTTGCCCGAGCCGGACACGTCGCCGCGCGTCTTCGTTCCCACGGTGCCGGCACGCGCGTTCGCCATGAAATTCCTCACAGCCGCGTGAATCAACGACTCGTTCAGCTCCGCGCCGAATACCGCGTCCGACAACTCCAGGTCGCCGACCTCTTCGTTCTTCAGATTGCGCACCTTAACGGTAGGCATTTCGTTTACTCCGTAAACGAAGTGATGAGTGATGAGTGATGAGTGATGAATAAAAGAAAGATGCAGTTACTGATCACTGATCACTGATCACTTATCACCTCTTTGCTTTCTTAATAATCACCACGCTGCCGGTCGCGCCGGGGACCGCGCCGCGGACCATCAGCAGATTGTTCTCGACATCCACGCGCGCCACGGTCAGCCCTTTGACGGTCACGCGCACGTCGCCCATGTGGCCCGAAGAGCGCGTGCCCTTGAGGACGCGCGACGGATAGGCCGACTGGCCGATGGAGCCGGGCGCGCGGACGTTCATCGAGCCGTGCGATTCAGGGCCGCGGTTGAAGTGGTGCCGCTTGACCGTGCCGGCGAAGCCGCGCCCCTTCGAGCGCCCGATGACTTCAATCGAGTCGCCGTCCGCGAACTGGTCCACGAGGACCTTGTCGCCGACGTTGGTCGGGTCCGCCGAATCTTCCAGGCGAAACTCTTTCAGGATGCGTGTGGGGGGAACGCCGCCGCCGGTCTTCTCGAAGTGGCCGCGCATGGGCTTGTTGACGTTCTTCAGCTTGACGGGCTTGTCCTCGACCAGCCCGAGCTGGACGGCGTTGTAGCCGTCTTTCCCCGCCGAAGATTTTTTCTGGACGACGACGCACGGCCCGGCCTTAATCACAGTCACAGGAGTGACCGTCCCGTCCGCCGCGAAAATCTGCGTCATCCCGACTTTCTTACCGATGATTCCGTTAATCATCTCAAAACCTCAGTGATAAATGATAAGTGATAAGTGATGAGATAAGGTTTTTACTTATCACTCATCACTCAGCACTCATCACTGTTTTTTACTGTCTGCCGAACGCCTTAATCTCAACGTCAACGCCCGCGGGAAGGTCTAGCTTCATCAGCGCATCCACGGTCTGCGGCGTCGGGTCGAGAATGTCCATCAGGCGCTTGTGCGTCCTGATCTCGAATTGCTCGCGCGACTTTTTGTCAACGTGCGGCGAGCGCAGCACTGTCCACTTGTTTTTCAAAGTGGGGAGCGGGATCGGCCCCGCCACGCGCGCGCCCGTCCGCTTCGCCGTCTCGACGATCTCGTGCGTGCTCTGGTCGAGCACACGGTGATCGTAAGCCTTGAGTCTGATTCTGATTTTTTCGTTCAGCATAATCTCTTCAACTCAACTTCAATGGTGGAGCTATTCGACGACTTCGGAGACAGTGCCAGCGCCGACGGTTCTGCCGCCCTCACGAATGGCGAACCTCAAGCCCTTCTCCATCGCAATCGGCGCGATCAACTCAATCTCCATCGCCACGTTATCGCCAGGCATCACCATCTC
>DATFCB010000038.1:0-17456 GCA_035253525.1 Pyrinomonadaceae bacterium
GCCTCGCTCGACGCGCTCTCGCCGCTCGCGGTCCTCAAGCGCGGCTACGCCGTGGCCCAGGACCGACAGGGCAAACTCTTACGCGACGCGCGCGCGGTGCGTGCGGGCGACCCCTTGCGACTGAAGCTCGCGGCGGGCGCATTGCGCTGCCGCGTGGAAGAAGTGGAGAACTAACTGATGTCAGCCCCCGTGCCGAACAACCAGCAGAAGCAGCGCAGCCGCATCGTCATCAGCCTCGACCGCGCGCGCGAGATGATGCATCTCGGGCCGCCGGGGCATCACGCGTACGGCGGCCCCCCGAGGAAGAGAAGAAAGTGGCCCATCATCACGGGCGCAATCCTGCTCTTCCTCATCATCGGCGCAGTCATCTTCTGGCAGGTCTACAAGACCAGGCCGTCCTACTCGCTCGCGCTCGCCGTTGACGCGGCGCAACGCAACGACGCGGCGGCCTTCGACCGCGTCGTTGACACGAGCGCGGTCGTCCAGAGCTTTGCGCCGCAGGTGGTGGAGCAGGCGCTCGGTCGCCTGGGGACGGCGCTGACGCCGGAACTGCGCCGGAGAGTTGAGACGATTGTCCCGACCCTCTTGCCGGGCGTGACCGAGAACGTCCGCAACGAGGTGATGCGCGAAGTCAGGGAATTGACCGACCGCGCAGCGGGCAAGCCGTTCTTCCTGATGGCGCTCTATATCCCTTTCGCCGTGGACATCGAGCGCGAGGGCGACACGGCGGTAGTTCGCGCGAAGAAGGGCGACCGCACCCTTGAGCTGCTGATGCAGCGCACGCCGGAGAAGCGCTGGAAGATCGTCGGCGTGAAAGACGAGACGCTCGCCAAGCGCATCGTTGACGACATCACGAAATATCTGCCGGCCATCGGCACAGACCTCGGCACGGAAATCGAGAAACGGCTGCCGCAAATCTTACCGGGCGCGGGGCCGAGAAGAGGGCGAAGATAAGAAAGCAGTGGTCAGTTAAAAACTGATTCTTACTGACCACTGACCACTGATTATGAAAAAGACGACTGAGGCGCGGAGTAAGAGTTTCGAGACGCAGTTGGCGGCGCTGGAGCGCGTGGTGCGCGAGCTTGAGCGCGGCGACCTGCCGCTCGAAGAGAGTCTGAAGCTCTTCGAGGAGGGCGTGCGTCTGTCGCGCGAGTGCCAGGAGAGGCTGAACCAGGCCGAGCGGCGGATAGAAGTCTTGTTGCGCGACAGCGAGGGCCGGCCCGTCCTGGGCGAGTTCGACGAGGAAGACGCGGGAGGCCGGTTCGCGTCCCCTTTGAACGAGGAAGAGGGCGGAGAGGATGACGAGAGCGTCTTCTGAAATCTCTACGGGCGCGGACAGGCGCGAAGCTGCCTTACGCCGTGCCTGAGTTTCCTTTCAAAGAATCGGCGCAGATGAACAGCGCGCCGCCCTCCGCCTCCGCGAAGTGAAGTCGGCGCGCCTCCACCATGCGGCAAAGCGCGCGGAGGCTCACCCCCGCAGCCTTCGCCGCCTCCTGTGCGGGAAGCCACAGAGTCTCCCGTCCGCAGCCTTCACACCAGCCCTCACAGACCGCGGGCCGCCGACTGACGATCAGCAGGCGCTCCGTCTCGAACGTGATTTCCGTCTTCCTGATTTTCCTCACGACAACTCATCTTCAGTGAAATACTATCCCGACGCCGATGGTGAAATTGTGCGCCGTGCGCCCGCTGACGGTGATGGGGACGGTGATGCCCTGGCCCGCGAGCGGCCGGTTGCGTGCGAAGATGGGGTTGTAGTTGACCTCTATGAGGCGCAGGGCAACGCGCTCGCTCAAGCGCACGTCGAGGCCCCCGCCGAGCTTGAGCGCGAAGCTCGTCTCGTTGGCCCTCGCGTCGAAGCCGTCGCTTCCCTCCGAGGGCGGCATACGGAATCTGGCCGTCTGGCGCGCAATTCCGGCGAGCGCGTGCGCGAACGGCCTCACGGCGCTCCCCTCTTTGGCGTTGTCCTTGAGCTGCACGCCCGCCAAAAACTGATAAAGCCGCTCCCTCGTGTTGACGTTGGCGGTGAAGGTCTGGCCTCCCCCTACGTCGAACGTGTCGGAGAAGGACTGCGAATTGAAGTGAGCCGAGACGTTCCCTTTGACGCCGACGTAGCGGCTGAAGTTGAAGGTGGCCGAGGCGTCGAAGCCGTTCATCCCCCTGCGCTCGCAGAAGAATCGTTGAAAGTCCGGGCCGAAAGAGTCTCGCCCCTCCTGCGCACAGTAGCGTGTGGTCAGCGGCCCCTCTCCGGGGATGTCCGCCGTCTCTGACTCGAAGGTCGAGGCGGCCCGCGCGTGCGAGTAGAGCGCGGCGAACTCCGTCTTGCGGTAATCGTCTCCCGCGCCTTGCGCTATGGCCGAGGCCGCGCAAACGGCGATGACTAGGGCAGCGATTGCTGGCATCAATAAATTTCTCTTCTTCACTCTCTTCTCTCCTTTTAACGTCTTCGACTCTGGCGGCGAAGGCCGCATCCGCCTTCGCCTTCCGCAGCGTATTTGTTTATGGCTCGGCCCGAGTCTTGGAATAGAATGGACGCCGCTAACGGGCCGCTCGCGCCGAGCACCCTTTCACGACCGCGTACGTGCGCGATACTCGCCCGCAGGGCGCATAAATGTCCTAAAGAATCGCCTAAATGTTCTAAATTTCCGGCAGCAACGGGATGCCCCTACCGACTGAGCACATTTTCGAATTCGACGGATACCGCGTCAGCTCCGCGCAGCGGCGGCTCCTACACAGGGGCGAGCCTGTCCCGCTCGCTCCGAAGGCGTTTGACCTCCTGCTGCTGCTCCTGAGACATAACGGCGAGGTACTTGAGAAGGACGAGCTGATGAAGCGCCTGTGGCCCGACAGTTTTGTCGAGGAGGCCAATCTCAACGTACACATCTCGGCGCTCAGAAAGGCATTCGGCGAGAGCGCGCAGAATCCGCGCTACATCAACACGATCCCTGGGCGCGGCTACCGCTTCAAAGCCGAACTCGGCCGCGCGCCCGGCGAGGAGGCATCTGAGATCATCCTGCGTGAGAGAACCACTGCGCGCGTTGTCTTAACCGAAGAGGTCAGGGACGACTCAGACCTCGCAGAGAACGCGGTTGTCGTCACGAGGTCCCACGCGCTTCAAAAAAATGTCCGGCGCATGGCGCACCGGCCCGCGATTCTGGTCGCCTGCGCGGTCGCGCTCTTCCTGGGATTGGCTTTTGTCCTTTACTTCAGGCGCGCGCCGGAGGGCAACAATCCGACCGGAGCGGGTGCGCCCGTGAGGTCGCTCGCGGTGCTCCCCTTCAAGTCGTTGGGCGGCGGCGACGACGAGCACCTGGGCGTCGGGGTGGCGGACACTTTGATTACGCGCCTGAGCAGGCTGAAGGCCGTCACCGTCCGTCCGGCGAGCGCGGTCCTGCCCTACGCCGACGCCGCGCACGACCCCGTAGAGGTCGGTCAGGAGTTGGGCGTCGAGGCGGTGCTCGAAGGCAGCATACAGCGCGAGGGCGAACGCGTCCGCGTAACGGTCAGGCTCATCGGCGTCAGCGACCGGCGTGTGCTCTGGGGCGGGCAGTTCGACGAGCAGTTCAAAGGCATCCTCGACGTGCAGGACACAATCTCGCAGAAGGTTGCCGAGTCGCTTACGCCTGAACTCTCCGAGGGACAGCGGAAGTCTCTGGTCAAGCGCCACACGAACGATACGGAGGCTTATCAGTCTTACTTGAAGGGACGCCACTTCTGGAACAAGAGGTCAGCCGAAGGGTTGAGGCGCGCCGTCGAATTCTTTCACCGCGCGATTGAGGAAGACCCGCAGTACGCGCTCGCCTACGCCGGGCTGGCCGATGCTTACTCCATGCTTGGCGAACACACGGGGCGCTCGCCGAAAGAGTACCGGCAGCAGGCGAAGGCTGCGGCGGTGAAAGCGCTGGAGCTGGACGACGAGCTGGCCGAAGCCCACGCCTCGCTCGCCTACCTGCGGATGCGCGAGTGGGACTGGGCCAGCGTCGAAAGCGAGTTCAAGCGCGCCCTCGAAATCAACCCCAACTACGCGACTGCCCGGCAATGGTATTCGATCTTTCTCGAACTGACAGGACGGCCCGAAGAGGCCGTCGCGGAGGCCGTGCGCGCGCAGGAACTCGACCCGCTCTCTCCCATCATCAACGAGAGTCTGGGGACTCGCCTCTTCTTCGCGCGAAAGTACGAGCGCGCGCTCGAACAACTGAGGAAGACCATCGAAATTGATCAGAGCTTCGCGCAGGCACACCATACGCTCGGTGCCGCGTACGTCTACCAGGGAAAGTTCGAGGAGGCTTTCACAGAGTTTGAGCGGGCGAGGCAGTTGGACGACAACCTTTGGCTCGTGGCTTCGGTGGGGCACGCGCACGCTGTGTCTGGGAGGCCGGACGAGGCGCGCAGGATGCTCGACGAATTGAAAGGGCAGTCGAAGCACGCGCGCGTCCCGCCGGAAGAAGTGGCGAGAATCTACGCCGGGCTGGGCGAGAGGGAACAGGCGCTCGCCTGGCTGGCGAAGGCGTACGAAGAGCACTCCGACGCGCTCGCCTTCGTCAAAGTTGATCCGGCCTGGGACGGCCTGCGTTCCGACCCCAGATTCATCAACATCCTGCGGCGCATCGGCATTTAACTGAAAGCTGCTTCCTCTTCCTGAACTATGGCCTCAGGTGGCGGCTGTGCGGTGTCGCTGTTGGCGGATTTCATCCTGGCACAATCCAGCGATCTCGTAGCACGCTTCCGCCGGACTCACGTCAGTTACAGTTGCCCCAAACTGACAGTTATGGTTATCTCTCGTAAGATGAAAGCGTCTTCTGAAATCTCTCCCGGCACAGACGAGCGCGCGGATGTGCGCTCTGTGCTGGCGCGCCATCGCGAATTGGTGGACGCGCGGCTGGACCAACTCGTCCCGGCGGAAGCGGTCGAGCCCTGGACGGTTCACGCCGCGATTCGCTGGAGCCTGTTTGCGGGCGGCAAGCGCTTCCGCCCGCTCCTCGTCCTGGCGACCGGGCTCGAACTCGGCGCGGAATTGGCCCCGCTGCTGGACACGGCCTGCGCGCTTGAATTGATTCATACCTACTCGCTCATTCACGACGACCTGCCTTCGATGGACGACGACGATTTGCGCCGCGGCCGCCCGACCTGTCACGTACGCTTCGGCGAGGCGACGGCAGTCCTTGCCGGAGACGCGCTTCAGACGCTCGCCTTCCAGGCAATCGCGGAGGACGAAAAGTTACAGCCTGAGGTGCGCGTGCGTCTTGTCTCGGAATTGGCGCGTGCGTCCGCGACGCCGTCGGGAATGGTCGCGGGTCAGGCGCACGACCTCGCCGCCGAATCGCGCGCCGTGACGGGCGACGAGCTTGAGCGCATACACCGCCTCAAAACCGGCGCGTTGATAACCTGCGCCGCGCGCGCGGGCGCGATCATCGCGGGCGCGGGAGGCACGGAGCTTGAAGCGGTGACGGGCTACAGCGCCGCGCTCGGGTTGTTGTTCCAGATAACGGACGATCTGTTGGACGTGACCGGCAGCGCGGAGGATTTGGGCAAGACGCCGGGCAAGGACGCGCGCTCGCGCAAGGCCACCTACCCTGCGCTTTACGGCCTGGACGCGACGCACGAGCGCGCACGCGCCGCGTTCGACGAAGCCTCGGCCGCGCTCGACCACATAGAAAAGCCTATGACGACTTTGCGCGCCATCGCAAAATTAATCCTGGAGCGGCGCGCGTGAGAAAAGCAATGATGAACTTTGCGGGATGAATGATGAATTAAAAACACTCTCTTTCATTCATCATTCATCCCGCAAAGTTCCGCGTTATTCTCGAAAGCCTTCCAAAACCTCGTCGGCGTGGGCTTCGACGTTGACCTTGTCGAAGACCTTCTTGATCTTGCCCGCTTCGTCAATCAGAAAAGTCTTGCGGGCGACGCCCATGTACTTGCGGTCGCCCCAGGTTTGTTCGCCGTAGACGCCGTAAGCCTCCGAGACAGAGCGGTCCGTGTCGCTCAGGAGCGTGAAGGGGAGGTTGTATTTGGAGATGAAAGCCTGGTGCGAAGCCTCGTCGTCGAGCGAGACGCCGAGGACTTTGACTCCGGCCTCACGAACGGCCGAGTAGTTGTCGCGGAACGAGCAAGCCTCCTTGGTGCAGCCCGGCGTGTCGTCCTTCGGGTAGAAATAGAGCGCGACCTTCTGGCCGCGCAAGTCCGAGAGCTTGACCTCGTTGCCGTTCTCGTCGCGCGTCGTGAAATCCGGCGCGGCATCGCCTTCCTTAAGCATTGATGATTGCCTCCGTCTGACAAATTGGTAGAACTAAAATTGACTCGACTCTCTTAGCGCCTTTGCGTGAAACCGATTTTCTCACGCAAAGGCGCTAAGAAGATACTGAATCTCATTTTGAGACCTTGAAACCTTTGAGGGCGCGCTTCTGGACTTCGCGGAAGAGACGGTCCCGCTCGGCGGCGGCGCGGCCGTCCGCTGAGAGGTCCGCGGCCGTGAGGCCGGTGCCTTTCAAATTCTCGTAGTAGATGACGAGCAGTTCGTTGCGCCGCGCCTCGTCAACGAGGCGGACGTAGCGCTGGAAGATGATGTCTTCGCCTTCCAACAGGTAGCCCTTCGCTTCCAGGAAAGCCGCCGCGCGCCCCGCGTCCGAATCAGGGTATTGTTTCCTGAAGGCGGGGACGTTGGCGACGTTGGTGTCGTACATGAAGTCCAGCCCGCCCAGTCTGATCGTGTCTTTGATCTTGTAGTCATAGATATGCTTGTTCGTCGGCAGGTAGCCCTCGAACTGCACCATGAACATGCGCCTGATGCGCCCCCCGTCGGCGTCCACGAAAAAGTGCTGCTCGACCTGCGCGCTGTTGTAGAGGATGAAACTCTGCGTGCCAACGTAGTCGAAGTCTTTATCGAATTTGAGGCGTATGGGCGGCAGGGCATTGGAGACGAGCGTGCGGCCTTCGACGCGCCGTGCGGGCGTCTTCTGCGCGGCGGCCTGCGCGAACAGTGTGAGGACTGCGACGACGACGAGGAGAATTGTTCTCTTCATGCCACGCATCATCCTCCATACGGGGCGCAGAGTGCAATCCTTCTGACGCCGAAGTCAGATGGACGCTCATCACGGACTCTTCGATTCTTCTCTAACGCTTGGGCAGGATTTTCAAACCCTTGACGCCTTTCAAATCCAGGCGGAAAAGCGCCCCCTTCGTCTTCGTCTCGTCGCCGAGCGCGCCCGTGATGTAGAGCTGATCCATCTTCGGGCCGCCGAAGGCGACGTTGCTCGTCGTCAGGTTGCCGCCGGGATAGCGGCGCAGGAGCTTCCCCTCTTTGCTCAAGACCTGCACCTGACGCATCCCATAGTGTGCGACGTAAAGGTTCAAGTCAGCGTCGAGACACATCCCGTCCGGCTGGTTGTCTATCTGCTCGCCCTCCTTGGTCGGCAGCGTCGCGAAGACTTTCATTGGCCCAACTTTTCCGGGGGCGAGCACGTCGTAGACGAGGATGCGGTTGTAGTGGCTCTCGCCCACCAGCAGCTTGCCGTCGGGCCGGAGCACGATGCCATTCGGAAACGCCAGCCCTTCGGCCACCAGACGAGTATTGCCTTTCGCGTCCACGTAATGAATTGTGCCGATAGGTTTCTCCTTACTGGAGCCGCCGGGGTCCGTGAAGTAGAAGCCGCCGTTTTTCGTGTCGAGCGTCAGGTCGTTCGGCGAGCGCAAGGGTTTCCCGTCAAACTCGGAGGCCGCCTTGCCGATGATTTGGCCGTCGGCGCTGAGGCGCAGCACCGCGTGCGCTTTCCCGTCGCAGACCAGGTGCGTGCCGTTGCCTTCCACCTTGTGGCCGTTGGGCGCGCCCGTTTTGGCCCAGACGCTCGCCTGACCGTCGGGCGTGACGCGGTGAATCGTCCCGTTATAGACATCTGAGATGTAGGCGTTGCCCGCGCGGTCGAAGACGACGCCCTCGGAGTAGCCTGGGACTTCGACGACCTTCACGAGCTTCGCCTGATTGTCTGCCGGCAGTTCGCCTTTGGCGAAGACTATGACGAACAGAAGAGGGAACAACAGGAAGTGTTTCTTCAAGAGTCCTCCCGAAGAGATGGGCTCGGCCCGCTCTAAATGTGTTGCAGCTCGGCGACGGTTCTTTCGTTCGTCACGTTGCCCGTGTTCAAGGTTGACTTCGGCTCAAGCAACAGCACGTGTGCCTCCTCGTCGGCGACGGGTAAATGCTCCACGCCGCGCGGGATGACGACGAACTCGCCCTCTTCGAGCCTGATGTCCCCGTCCCTCAATTTGATGACGAGGCTCCCCTTGACGACGAGAAACAACTCGTCCTCATCGTCGTGATGATGCCACACGAACTCGCCCTTGAGTTTCACGGCCTTGACGTAAGAATCATTAATCTCGCCGATGACCTTCGGACTCCAGCGGTCCTCGAAGAGATCGAACTTCTCCTTGATGTTGACCTTCTCCATAATCTACACCTCTTTCTGATGTCAATCATCGCGCGCTCCACGCGGGGCGGCAAACGGGGCGAGGTTACGTGCTCATTTGTCGCATCAAATCTGGAACTTTATAATTTACACGCTGTCTAAAGATATTATCATGCGACTTCCCGGTAATAAGAAAAGATTACTGAATTTCTGCGTCGTCTTTTGTCTGGCTGTGTCGCCGCTCACGGTTGGTTCGGGCGTTGAAGTCGAGAAGCGCTGGCCCGCAAGTCTCTACCCGCAGCAGTCATATCCAGATGTCCCCGGCGATTTAACGAAAATCTATTACGTGGCGGCCGAGAACAAACTCGCGCCGCTCCCGTACGAGAAGGGGATAACCGCCGTCAATGCTTACGAGGCCGCCCAGGCTGACAAAACGTCTGAGGTTAAGCTGGACGGCTCGAAGGCCGCGACTCTTCTTACTAACTCCAACCCCACTTTCTACGTCTTCGTCGCCGACGGGATGGACCCGCCTCCGCATCTCTTAATCCGCCTGACGAGTAAAAAGGCTTCACGACGTTTCATCGTCACACGTACACGGGGGCGTAAAGGTTACGCGCCGCTGAGTGAGGAGAATGTAAGGCTGGACTATCGAATACTGGAACGACTGCGCGTCGAAGCCGGCAAAGGAAGAATTCTCTTCATCAACTACATGGAGATACACCCGCGGCAACCACTAGCGCCCGGAGAATACGCCATCGTCGGAAACTCCCTCGTGGACATCGCAACCTTCAGCGTCAAATAATCGCCTAGCGCCCGAATTTGTGTTAAGGAGTTCACGCGCTGCCGGCAGCCTTTTTCATGGCGCGGAGTTCTTCGGGGATGAAGTTGGTTATCTGGTGTGTGACGAGGTGGCCGTCGGCGAAGGACTGGTGGAGGGTGAAGTCGGGGAGCGAGAGACAGGTCAGGGGCGAGTTGTAGTTGTAGCCCGTGTCTATGCCGATGGCGCTGTGTGAGATGTAGATGCCGTGGCGGCCGATGCGGCCCATGAGCGGCAGAAACGCCGTCGGCGTGTGGCCGAAGACGCAGGGCTTGCCGCGGTATTTTTTGTAAAAGTCGAGGTCGCGCGTCCAGAGCAACTGGTGCGCGTCCGTGTCGCGCGGGTGCTTGCCGTGGTCCAGGCCGGCGTGCACGTAGAGCGCGTAGTCGTCCTCGTGATAGAGCGGCAGGTCGCGGAAAAATTCCAGGTGCTCGGGGGGCACGCTCTCTTCGAGGCGGCGGCGCGCACGCTCGAAGTCCTCTTCAGTCTCGACGTGCACGGGGCCTCCGGTGTACTGCTGAAAGGTCTGCTCGCCGCCCGTGACGCTCGCGAGCCAGAGGCGCGAGTCTTCGTCTATGAAGTCGAGCATCATCTGCTCGTGGTTGCCGCGCAGGACGACGACGCGCTCGGGGTTCGCGCGCTGCCAAGAGCATACGTCCGCGACGACGCCG
This sequence comes from Pyrinomonadaceae bacterium, assembly GCA_035253525.1. Classification (GTDB taxonomy): domain Bacteria; phylum Acidobacteriota; class Blastocatellia; order Pyrinomonadales; family Pyrinomonadaceae; genus QHXM01. The sequence goes on from DATFCB010000038.1 coordinate 9,888, forward strand.
GGCGCGTCCGGCCCGCGGTCAATCAGGTCGCCCAGAAAGACCAGCGAGTCCGAGGCGGGGTCGCGCGGCAGCGCGTCGAGCAGGCTGTTCAACTGCGCGCGGCGGCCGTGCACGTCTCCGACGACGAAAGTCTTCATCCCTGGTTCATCCTCTCTCGCGCGGGCGCGAGCGCTCGATCTTCTCCATCAACTGCTGAAAGCGCTCATCATCGCGCAACTGTTCCCAGTTCGGGTCCGACTCGAACCAGGGCTTGTTCTCGTTGCCGAGGGCGATTGAGCGTTCCAGCCACTCGAACGCCTGCTCGCGATCATTTTCGAGCGCGTAGACGGAAGCGGTCCAGTAAGAGATGTCGTGGTCGGCCGCCGCCACGTCCTTGACCTGCTCGGTCAGTTGGGCCTGCGCCTCCGCGTGTCGCCCCATCGCGCTCAGGCACGTCGCGTAGATGGGCCTCACGCCGTCGAGGCGCGGATTCTTCTCCAAAACTTCTTCGAGCAGGCGCGTCGCCTCCTCGACCTCGCCGCGATAGTAGAGCACGCGACCACGGAAAGTCTTAATCAGCGGGTGGTCCGGCTCCATCGCCGCGCCCTGATCCAGTTCGAGGAGCGCGTCGTCGAAGCGCCGCTGGTACATGAAAATACGCGCGCGGTTGTAGCAGACGACGACGCGCTCGGCCGGGTTCAGTTTGACCATCCGGTCGAAGCTGCGCAACGCGCGGTCGTAGTCGCCGTCAAGGCGTCGCAACACGCCCGAGACGAAATGCACGCCCACGTCGTTCGGCATCTCGCGCCGCAGACGAGACAGCAGCTCACGCGCCTGCCGTTTTTCGCCGCGCGAGAGATGTATGAAGACCATGTGCATGCGCGTCTCGAAGTTCTTCGGGTCGAGCGCGAGCGCGCGTTCGAAAGCTTCTTCGGCGTGGTGGTAATCCTCCACGTCGCCGAAGCCCTTGCGCACGAGGTTGGCGTAGCAGCCGCCGAGCGCGCTCCAGGAGAGGACGAAGTTCGGGTCCAGTTCCGCCGCGCGCTTGAAGTGCTCGATGGCGGCGTCAACGTCGGCGCGCGCTAAGGTGTGATAGATGAAGCGGCCCATGCGGTCGCGCCCGCGCAGGTATTCCTCATAGGCGTCCGCGTTGGCCGTGGCGGGCTGCGCCATCCCGTCCTTCTCGGCGGGAGACAGTTCGAGCCTCAGTCCCTCGACGATGCGCCGCGCGATGGTGTCCTGGACGGTGATGATGTCCGCGGAGTCGGCGTCAATCCGGTCGCTCCACAGTAGGTCGCCGCTTCCCACGTCGAGCAGTTGGGCCGTGACGCGTATGCGGTCGCCGGCGCGCAGGAAGCCCGCGGCCAGCACGGCGCTCACGTTCAGCTCGCGCCCGGCGTCGCGCGGGTCGCGCTCCGTGCCCTGGTACTTGACCATGACGGACGAGGGGCGGACGACGAGCGATTTAAGTTGTGCCAATTCGGTGATGACGGCGTCGGCGAGCGAGAATTCGTAAAAGGCAGAGGCCGGGTCGTTGCTCAGGTTCTTGAAGGGGAGGATGGCGACGCTCTTTTTCTCCTGGTCGCCGAGGCTCGTCATGGGAGTCTCGTGAACGTCCTGCGAGGTCTGGCCCGCGGGCTGAATGGGCGCGGTCGTCGGAGGCTGTGGGACTTCCGTGTTGGTGATCGTCCGAAACCAGTGCTTGAGGCGCGAGAACGTCCCGCCCGTGCCCGGAAGGTGGCGCGGCGCGACAGACTCGTGTGTCTGCTCCATGTACTGCCCGCCGCTGCGCGCCATGACCTCGCGCAAGACGTTTTTCAACTCGTCGCGCAACTCCTCCATCTTCTGATAACGGTCGCGCGGCTCCTTCTGAAGCGCGCGGTCAAGAATCTGTTGGAGGCGCGGCGGGACGGCGTCGTTGCGCATCTCGGCGACGGGGACGGGCTGTGCGTGCAAGACGGCGTGGCGCACGTCCACGCTCGTCCGGCCTTGAAAGGGCCAGATGCCGGTCAGCATCTCGTAAAGCAGAACTCCCGTCGAGAAGATGTCGGCGCGTTTGTCCACGCGGTCGCCGCGCGCCTGCTCCGGCGCGGCGTAGGTCGCCGTCCCGTAAGGCACGCCGATTTCCGTCAGCTCCGTGTGGTGTATGCCTTCCGAGTGCGCCGCGTCTTCGTCGAGCAGTTTGGCGAGTCCGAAGTCGAGCACTTTCACCTGGCCCGCGTCCGTGACCATGACGTTGCCGGCCTTGATGTCGCGGTGGATGATGCCACGCGCGTGCGCGGCGGCCAGCGCGTCCGCGACCTGGACGGCGATGGAGAGCGCGCTCTTCATTTCGAGCGGGCGGCCGTTGACGAGTTGCCGCACGTTGCGCCCCTCGACGTACTGCATGGCGATGTAATGTACGTTGCCTTCTTCGCCGAGGTCGAAGATGGTGCAGATGTTCGGGTGGTCGAGCGAGGAGGCGAGGCGGGCCTCGCGCTCGAAGCGTTTGAGGTTCGCCTCCTTGACGGTCAAATCCGGCGGGAGGACTTTGATGACGACCGTGCGGCCGAGCCGCTTGTCAACGGCCTTATAAACTTCTCCCTGCCCGCCCGCACCGAGCTTTTCGAGGATGCGGTAATTATCGAGTGTCGCGCCGATCATGGGGAGCTATATTTAACCCCGAACCGCGCATAACCGCAACTATTCTTAAGAAGAGGTCGGGACGTTGACAGGATTTGGGCTCGGGCGTATAAAGAGCGCGTATCTTGTTACTTTCGATTTAGCAAGAGCCCCACCTCCCAACAAATCCCGCCCTTGCTAGTCTCATGCTCGGCGTTCGGCCTCGCTCTCTGGAAACAAAACCTCTCGAAAAGGACTCAAAATGAAAAACTCACAAAATTACTTCCCCAAATCCAGGCCCGTAATACTCCTTTGCAGATCACTGTTATTCCTGACATTTTGTTTCTTCGCGTCCACGCGTCCGAGTAGCGGCCAGGATGCGGACAAGCTCATTAAGAAAGATGAGTGGCCTAATGAGCCGGTAAAAATAGCTCTGGTCAAATCAAAAATCGGGGAACTCGCCACCGATAAGAAAATATCTGCGGGCGACGACTGGTTAAAAGGTCTGACGATTCCACATGCCCGCCACCGAATCAACTCAGCCCTGACGGATGCAAGTGCGTGAAGTACGCAACGCCCATCCTCGTTGACGTAGCGGGCGACGGGTTCGCCCTCACCGGCGGCTTCGACGGAGTCCTTTTTGACCTCAGCACGAACGGCATCAGAGAGAAGTGGGCCTGGACAGTCGCAGGCTCGGATGATGCGTGGCTGGCGCTCGACCGTAACGGCAACGGCGCGATAGACAGCGGCCGGGAATTGTTCGGCAATCTCACCCCGCAGCCGGCCTCGACCGAGCCCCACGGCTTCCTCGCGCTGGCAGAATTCGATAAGGTGGCGAACGGCGGCAACAGTGATGGCGTGATAGACCGCAGGGACGCCGTCTTCCCCAGTTTGCGTCTCTGGCAGGACATCAACCACGACGGCATCTCGGAGCCAGGAGAGTTGCACCGGCTCGCTTCGCTCGGCGTGGCGAGGCTGGACTTGGACTACAAGGAGTCGAAACGGACTGACCAGCACGGCAACCAGTTCAGGTATCGGGCGAAGGTCAGGGACGCGCGCGGCGCTCAGGTCGGGCGCTGGGCCTGGGACGTATTCTTGCTCGCCGCGCTTTGAGCTTTCCGCGACAGGAATCCGAATTACAAACAAAGGGCAGCCATTCAGGCTGCCCTTTGTTTCTTCTTCCAGGTTGTGACGCAACTGCCGGGAAATAACCCACACTTCCCGGCGGCCGTCCCGTCAGCTCGTGATGCCGAACTGGCTGAGCATAAACGCGTAGTTGAAGGCGACCTCTTTGAGGAGGTCGTAGCGGCCCGAGGAGCCGCCGTGGCCCGCGCCCATGTTGGTCTTCAGCAACAGGAGGTTGTTGTCGGTCTTGGTCGCGCGCAGGCGCGCGGCGAACTTCGCGCCCTCCCAGTAGGGAACCTGGCTGTCGTTTAAAGAGACCTTGATGAGCATGACGGGGTAGTTCTGCGCCTTGATGTTGTCGTAAGGCGAATAGGTCTTCATGTACTCATACGCGGCCTTCTCGTTCGGGTTGCCCCACTCTATGTACTCGCTCGTCGTCAGCGGCAAGGAGGCGTCGAGCATCGTGTTGACGACATCAACGAACGGGACTTCCGCGATGGCGGCCTTGAAGAGATCGGGACGCATGTTGACGACCGCGCCGACCAGGAGGCCGCCCGCGCTCCCGCCCTGGATGATGAGGCGATCAGATGAGGTGTACTTCTGCTTGACCAGATGTTCGGCTGATGCGATGAAGTCCGTGAAGGTGGTCATCTTCTTCATCATGCGCCCGGCCTCGCGCCACTCTTCGCCAAGCTCGCCGCCGCCGCGTATGTGCGCGATGGCGTAGACGACGCCGCGGTCGAGCAGGCTCAGACGGTTCGAGGAGAAGCTGGGCGTCATCGAGATGCCGTAAGAACCGTAGCCGTAGAGCAGGAGCGGCGCTTTGCCGTCCAGCTTCGTGCCCTTGCGGTAGACGACCGAGATGGGAACCTTCGTTCCGTCCGAGGCGGTGGCGAAGGTGCGCTCCGATTGATAGTTCGCCTTGTCGAACCCGCCGGGCACTTCCGTCTGTTTGAGCAGCGTGCGCTGCTTGGTGTCCATGTCGTAGTCGAAGACGGAATTGGGCGTGACGAGCGACTGGTAAGCGAAGCGCAGGGTCTTCGTGTTGAATTCGCGGTTGGTCTGGACGAAAGCCGTGTAGACGGGTTCGGGAAACTCTATGCGGTGCGACTTGTTCGTCTTCAGGTCAATGACGCGAAGGTGTTGCAGGCCGCCTTCCAGTTCCGACAGGACGAGGTGATTGCTGAAGAGGTCTATGTCGTCAATCTTGACGGCCGGGCGATGCGGGACGACCTCTTTCCAGTTCTTCTTCGACGGGTCGGAGACGGGCGCGGTGACGAGGCGGAAATTCTTGGCCCCCTGGTTCGTGCGGATGTAGAAGAGGCCGTCGCGGTGGTCAACAGAGTATTCGTGCTCGGCCTCGCGCGGCAGAATAACTTTCGGCGCTTCCATAGGCTTGTCCGCGGGGAGGTAGCGATACTCCGTGGAAGTCTTGCTGCCCGAGACGATGAGAATCATCTTTTTGTCGCGGGTGCGTCCGCCGTAAACGTCGAAGAGTTCGTCCTTGTCCTCGTAGATGAGGTCGCTCTTGTCTGTGCCAATTTCGTGACGGAAGAACTTGTCGGAGCGCTTCGTCACCGCGTCTTCCGTCGAATAGAAGATGGTCTTGTTGTCGGTCGCCCACATGACGGAGCCGACGCGCTCGATCTTTTCGGGCAGGAGCTTGCCTGTCCGCAGGTCTTTGACCTGAAGCGTGTACTGGCGATAGCCGGTCGTATCGGTCGAGTAGGCCAGATAATTCCCGTCGTCGCTCACGGCGTATGCGCCGACGCCCAGGTACTTCAGCCCCTTCGCCAATTCGTTCGCGTCGAGCGTGACCTCTTCTTTGGCCGAAAGGGTCTTGGGCTTGCGCGCGTAGATGGGGTATTGCAGCCCCTGCACGGTGCGCGTGTAGTAGAAGTAGTCGCCCTGTTTGTAGGGGACGTTCTCGTCCGTCTCCTTGATGTGGCCGACCATCTCTTTGTAGAGCGCGGCCTGCAAGGCTTCGGTCGGCTTCATCACGGAATCCGTGTAGGCGTTCTCGGCCTCAAGGTAGCTGATGACTTCCGGGTTCGTCTTCTCGCGCAGCCAGAAATAGTTATCCACGAGCGTCTCGCCGTGAATGGTAGTCGTCTTGGGCATCTTTTTTGCCATGGGCGGTGGTGGCGGTGGTGTGACCAGTTTATTTTGTGCCAGGGCCGGGGCCAACTGAGAGAGCAGGAAGGCTGCGGCCAGCGTGTAGAACGCGAAAATTCTTGTGATTCTTCTCATCTCTTCTGCCTTCTTTGATTGAAAGATTGGAAAATGATGGTCCCCCGAAGACCCGTCGCGAGGCTCTCAAATCCGGTGACGGGCCGCGGGCGGGCCGCCCCGTTTGACTTCAGGAGAAATTATATACGTCGTAATTGGCGAAATGGTTCGGCGTGGCGCACGGCCACGCTTCAGTCGTGGACCGTTCAACCGCGCGGCGGCGTGCCCCAGCCGGAGCCGACGTACTCGCCGTCCTCGACGATGCACGGGACCGTCGGGTCGCCGTCTGAAAAGGCCAGCATCTCCTTGCGCCGCGCGAGGTCGTTCTGCGCGTCGTAATCCGTAAACGGAATGCCTTCGGAATTGTAATAATCACGCGCCTGCTGGCAGTAAGGACACCCTGGCTTCGTGTAAATGACGATTGACACTGCTTGCTCTCACCTCCGAACCTGTAGTTTAGCAGGCGCGAGGCGAAAAGCAGAATCCAGTGGTCAGGATAAAGACCAAAAGCTCAGTCCTAAACCAACTCAAACCCCCTTTGCGTCTTTGCGCCTTTGCGTGAGTGGTTTCATTTTTTCACGCAAAGACGCACAGGCGCAAAGGGTTGAGCATTTCTGTTATACTCCCGGCGTTTTAAAGAGTCTTCAGCGTTAGAGCGGTTTTCGCCGATGATGGATAGCGACCTGCTGGACCCTTACGAGAAGATGGTCTCGATAGAAATCCTGGGCCGCCGCGTGGAGGTGCCGGAGAATAACCGGCTGCTGCGTTGCTTCCAGTTCCTTTCGATGCATACGATCTCGTACGGCGACTTTTGCTGGAACGGCGACTGTACGAACTGCCAAATCTGGTATCGCCGCGAGGGGCAGACCGAAGGGGACGACAGGCCCGCGCTGTCGTGCCGGACGAACGTCTCCGAGGGGATGGTCATCACGCGACTCAGCCGCTTCATCGAGCTGGAAGGGATTAACAAGTAGGCCGAAAAGACCGTGGGCGAAAAGCTAAACATTCAAATCGGCGACCGCGCGACCGCTGGCCCGGTCTACGCGCAGGTCCGCGAACAACTCGAAACTCACATCCGCGACAAGGCGTTCGCGCCCGGCGAGGCGCTCCCCGCCCCCGCCGCCCTGGCACAGAAACTCTCCGTTGACAAAGGCGAGATTCAGCGCGCCTACTTCGAGTTGGAGAGGGCCGGCCTCGTGACGAAAAAGACCGGCAAGGACTTTCTGGGCAAAGAGAAGGTAACGTATCTGGTTAAGGGATGAGGGCGGAGGGATGAGGGATGAAGTAAAAACTCTTTCTTTACTTCATCCCTCATCCCTCATCCCTGCTTTTAGTCTCTGCGTGCGTCGCGCCGGTCGCGCCGGAAGTCGCGGACATCCGCGCGGCGGTCGCGGCGGTCGGAGCGCAGTTCGTGGCGGTCGCCGCGTAGTTCCCTCCAATCACCTCTAATCTCGCGGCGGTCGGCACGCAGTTCCCAGCGCGATGCGTCGTCGCGTCTGTCGCGTCTGTAATCGCGCACGTCGGCCCTCAAGTCGCGGCGGTCGGAACGACGCTCCCTGCGGTCCGAGCGAATTTCTCTCGTGCCGGACCTGATCTCGCGGCGGTCCGCGCGAAGCTCTCTACGCTCGTGCCGGT
>DATFCB010000039.1:0-4391 GCA_035253525.1 Pyrinomonadaceae bacterium
CACCTTGCGCGCGGACCCAACGGCCCCGGCAGAGGTCAGTTTCGGCCGCGAAGGGACTCTTTTCGTCAACCCCTACACAGGAGAAGTGCTGGGCGGGGGCTCGACCGGGGTCAGGTCTTTCTTTCGCTCAGTCACGGACTGGCACCGCTGGCTCGGGGCGTCGGGCGAGGGCACGGGCCGCAGCATCGGGCGGGCCATCACGGGCGCGTCGAACTTCATATTTCTGTTCATAGTGGTCAGCGGCTTTTACCTGTGGTGGCCGCGCAAATGGAAGAAGCGTTTAGTCAGGAACGTGACATGGTTCAGGCGCGGGCTCACGAGCCGCGCACGAAATTTCAACTGGCACAACACCATCGGTTTCTGGGTGGCGATTCCGCTTTTCATAGTCGTCTTCTCGGGCGTCGTCATCTCCTACACGTGGGCGGGGAATCTCGTCTACCGCGCCTTCGGTGAAACGCCGCCCGCGCCGCGAAGCGCTCCCGGCCAGCCCCCTGCGAATTCCGGCCCACAGCAACGCGGCGGGACGGAGCGACGTGACGCAGGTAAGCCTGAAGAAGTAACGGCGGGCGGCCTCGACCGGCTGTGGGCGCTCGCGGAGCAGCAGCAACCCGGCTGGCAGAGCATTAGTCTGCGACTGCCCGCCGCGACGGAGCCGACCGCCGTTTTCACCATTGACCTAGGCAACGGCGGTCAACCCCAGAAACGGTCGCAGCTCACGCTGGACGTAAAGACGGGCGAGGTCGTGCGCTGGGAGCCGTTCTCAAGTCAGACGCCGGGCCGTCGCGCGCGCTCGTGGCTGCGGTTTGCCCACACGGGCGAGGCGGCCGGCATCGTCGGCCAAGCGGTCGCCGGACTCGTTTCCGCGGGCGGCGCGGTCCTGGTCTGGACCGGCCTGGCATTGGCCTGGCGTCGCTTCCGGCTGTGGCGCGCGAAAGGGACAAGAAACACCGCCGCCAATGGGGAGGCGACCAGGCAGGATGAAGACTATCGCGGCGACGGCGTCTAGCCGGAATCTCCCGGAGTGGCTTCGGAGCTTGCGCTTATTGAAAGCGTGTGAGTTATAATCTGCGCTCGCTCAAATTAAGAATCGGGTAAAGGGAAGGTCAGGGAGAAGCCAATGGAGTCAAAACAACTGGAACATTTTCGCAGCATCCTGCTTGAGCAATTGCGGCAGAACTCGGAGCGTGTGCGCACGGACCAGGCCGCGGTGCTCGAAGCTGCGGCGGACGACGGCGTCAAGGACAGCGTTGACATGTCGCTCCAGGACGTGAACCAGGAGCTGATGCTCAAGCTGGGCGAGCGCGACTCGCAGACCGTGACTGAGATTGACGAAGCCCTCCTGAGAATTGACGAGGGCACCTACGGCCAGTGCGAGCGCTGCGGCAACCCCATTGACGAGCGCCGCCTCGAAGCCCTCCCGACCGCACGCTACGACGCCGCCTGCCAGACCGCCATCGAAGCCGCCAGCGGACAGAACAACATCTCAACGCTTTAAAAACGGTGATAAGTGATGAGTGATAAGTGATAAGTTAAAGAAAGAAGGTCTTTCTTATCACTCATCACTTATCACTCATCACTTATCACTTATCACTTTTTTACGCCTTCGGGTGGGACTTGTCGTAGACCTCTATCAATTTTTCCATGGAGACGTGCGTGTAGATTTGGGTGGTGGAGAGGCGCGCGTGGCCGAGGAGTTCCTGTATGTCGCGCAGGTCCGCGCCGCTGTCGAGGAGGTGCGTGGCGAAGGAGTGGCGCAGGGCGTGCGGGCTGATGTCGTGTATGCCCGCGCAGATGCGTATGTATTTGTCCACCATCCGGCCGACGGAGCGCGTGGTGATGCGCGTGCCCTGGTAGTTCAGGAAAAGGGCTTGCGAGTCGCGCTCGCCCAAAGGTGCGTTCTGTAGGAAACCGTTGCGCACGGTGAGGTAGTTGAGCACGGCGTGGAGCGCCGGGTCGCCGAAGGGGACGATGCGCTGCTTGCGCCGCTTGCCCGTCACGCGGACCAGTTTTTCGCGGAAGTCTATGTCGCCTATGTCCAGCTTCGTCAATTCGGAGACGCGGACGCCCGTACCGTAAAGAAGCTCAAGGATGGCGCGGTCGCGTTTCCCCAAATCCGTCTCCGTGTCGGGCGTCTCTATAAAGCGTATGGCGTCCTCGACGGAGAGATGCACGGGGAGCTTTTTTTCGAGGCGCGGCGTGGAGACGAGCTTCGCGGGGTTTAACTCGACGACGCCCTCGCGCACGAGGAACTGGAAGAAGGTGCGCAGCGCGGCCAGCTTGCGCGCGACCGAAGTCTTCTTCTTCTGCGCCGCGTGGAGCGAGGAGAGCCACTCGCGTATGGTGATGTGGTCTATCTGGTGCACGTCCACCTCGCGGCGCGAGCCCGTTGCGTCTGCCGGCGCGAGATGGTCGTAGAACTGCATGAGGTCGCTCATGTAGTTGCGCAGAGTGTGCTCGCTGACGTTGCGCTCGTAACGCAGGTGCTCGAAGAACTGTGCCATTAGTTGTTCGATCATGTTTGCGTCTCGGGGTATGTTTCCTAACCGTTCACCGGCTGAGATTGAACCTGTATGTTATCACGCCTGTGACCCTGACGGGCCGGCCTGAGAGAATTGTCGGGGAAAAGCGCGCGCGGCGCGCGGCCTCCACGGCCGACTGCCGCAGGGCCGGGTGGCCCTCGATGGCGCGCGCCTCGATTACCTTCCCCTCTTCGTCCAGCAAGACCTCCACAGTGACAGTGCCCGACGCGCGCTGGTTTTTGGCGCTCGGCGGATAATGCGGCGCGGGCAATTGGACGGCCTTGCCGTTCAAGACGCCGCCAGAGATCGGCCTGGACGGAGCCGCCTGAGGCGGCTTTGTTGAAGTTGAGACGGACGGGGCGGCAGGCGCTGGCGCGGTGCCGGAAGATGAAGAGTTCGTGTCCGGGGCCGGTTGCGGCGTAGGCTTCTGCGGCTGCGGCTCGCTTCTTCTGACTGCCGGCTCGCTACGCCTCACGACCGGGGCTGTAGTCTTGACCGGAGTTGCGACCGCTTCGACCTGCTCCGTCCCGTCCTCCATCTCCGAAGGGCCTTTGCGCTTACTCCGCGCGGGGACGGCCGAGCGCCTCTCCGTCTGATTGATGTTCGAGGCGAGGGCGGCAGTGTTGTTCACTTCGCGCGCGGGCTGCTTGCCCGAGTCGGCGATTGGCTGCGTCTGTACCGCAGGCGGAAGCTGGTTGTAGCTGAAGCGCTCGTTGGTGCGGCGCGGGTAGTAGCCGCGGCGCGCGCGCACGCGCATATTCGGGCGCGTCTGGACGCGCACAGAGAGCGTGCGGAAGCGTCCGTCGTTGCGCTCGTCCGTAGGGTAATAGCTCAGTATGTACTGCTGCGCGAGGTCGGCGGAGATTTGTGCGAACGCACGGTCCAGGTCGCTCGTCTGCAAAGGGGTGTAGACGGCCCCGCCCGTATGTGTCGCCAAATCCTGCATGCGGCGTTCGGCCGCGAGCGCCTGCAAGTTCGCGTTGGTCTGCTCGCCCGTCAGCATGATGTACTCGATCTGCTTGGTCTGCACGGCGTAGACCTGGCAGTCCGCGGCCAGGGTCTTTCTGAGCATCTCGTCGAAATCCATGTTCGAGAGCGTGTCTTCGCCGTCCGAGACGATGATGATGACTTTGCGCCCCGAGTACGGGCGCAGGTAGTTCGCGGCCTCGGCGATGGCGTCGAGCAGGCGGGTCGCGCCTTCTGGCTTGCCGAAGTGCTGCACGGTTCTGACGAGCGCCGGGACGTTGTTGGTCAGGGGCTGCACGAGGACCACGTCTGTCGAGACGCTGTAGATGGCCGCGCGGTCAATCGGGCGTATGACGCTGCGGAAGAATTTGACGGCGGCCTGCTTCTCGAACTCGCGTGCGGCCGACAGGCTCTGGCTGTTGTCGAAGAGCAGGGCCAAATTCACAGGCACTTCGGCGCGGCTGATTTCCGTAATCGGGCGCGGCTGGCCGTCAACGCGCAGCTCGAAATCTTCGAGCGCGAGGTCCGTGACCGCGCGCCCCTGCGGGTCAACGACAGAGGCCGGCACGGTGACGAGGTTCGAGGTGACGCGAACGACATCTTCCACGTCTATCTCTTCGCCGGCGGCGGTGTCGGGGGGCGCGGGCGTCGGCGTATTTTTTGGCACAGGCGGGGCCGGCGGGGCCTCGTCCATCACGATTGTCCCGGAGGGCAGGCGCGGCGCGGGCGTGGGCGCTGGCTGCGGGGTCGTGCCGCCCATCCCGACACGCTTGGGGCGCGTCGCGCCCGTGGCCGGGGACTTGCCGCCGGGCTGCTGCTTGATGCGCCCGGATTGTGCCAATAAGTGCTGCGGGGCGAGTGTGAAGAGTAGAGCGAGGAGCGCGACCCTGAGGGCTGCGCGCGACG
>DATFCB010000040.1:0-3713 GCA_035253525.1 Pyrinomonadaceae bacterium
TTTCGCACGCTGGCCCACGCGGACGCGCTCAGACGGCGCATGAGCGCGGCGCTGGATCAAGTGCCGCCCGACGCGGCCCCGCAGGACGCGCGCCGCTCGCTCACCTTCGCCGTCGTCGGCGCGGGCGCGAGCGGCGTGGAGCTTGCGACCAAGATGGGAGACCTCCTGCGCGATGCTTTCAAGCGTCGGGCGCTGCCCGGCGAGCCGCGCGTGCTGGTCGTCGAGATGGGCGACCAGATCGTCCCCGGCATGGGCGACGAGATTCGCAGCATCGTAGAGGAGGCGCTCAAAACGTCGCGCGTAGAGATTCATACGCGCACGCGCGTCCTGCGAGTGGCTAAAAATAGTTTCACCATCGAGCACGACGGCGAGCAGACGGAAGTGGAGGCGGCGGGTGTGGTCTGGACGGCGGGCGTGCGCGTCAACCCGCTCATAGAGAACCTAAACGTGGAGAAGACTGAGCGCGGGTTGATTCTGGTCGAGCCGACGCTACAGGTGCGCGGCCACAAGAACGTGCTGGCGCTCGGCGACATAGCTTTCTATAAGGATGCGACTCCGACGCTCGCGGGCACGGCGCAACTCGCGCAACAGCAGGCCAGTTTGTGTGCCAGTAACGTCAAGGCGCTTCTGGACGGGCGCAGGCTGCACGCGCGCCACTTCGTTGAACTCGGCGAGGCCATGAGCCTGGGCACGGAGAACGCCGCCGTGCTGGCCGGAGGCAAAGCCTTCGGCGGGACGCTGGCCCGGCAGGCGCGCTTCGCGCTCTACACGGCGCGGCTCCCGACCTGGCACCACCGCCTCAAGGTCGGCGCGAGCTGGTTCTTCGAAGGCACCGACCCGCGCCCGCTCAAACCGCTCGGCTACAGCAAGTGATAAAGGGATGAGGGATGAGGGATGAGGGATGAAATAAGAGCTTCTCTTTCTTTACTTCATCCCTCATCCCTCATCCCTCATCCCTGCTTTTCCTATGTCGAAGCGCGCGCGCGTCAGACTACTCTTTGCCATCGTCGCGGTCGTCGGCGCGCTGGCAGCGTTCGTCTGGGCCATGAGCAGAAGGTCGCAGAGCGTGCAGGTCGCAGTCGTCACGCCGCCCGCCTCCTCAAACTCGGCAGCCGTTCCTCCCGTCGCAGTGCCTACGCTCGCGGTTCCCTCGCCGCTCCCGAATGTGGACTCGACCGTCGCGCCGACGCCTTCTGAAACGGAGAGCGCGCCGCCCGCGTCCGCGATGCCGCAAGCTTCGCCCGTTCAGCCTACGCCGTCCGTCACGCTTCTGATTCCGGTCGCCGGTGTCCGCCCCGAAGAGTTGCACGACACGTTTCAGGAGTCGCGCTCGGCGGGGCGCACGCACGACGCGATAGACATCCCCGCCCCGCGCGGCACGCCCGTCCTCGCCGCCGCAGACGGCCGCATCGTCAAGCTCTGGCAGAGCGTGCAGGGCGGCACGACCCTTTACCAACTAGACACGAACAACACGACCGTCTATTACTACGCGCACCTGGACCGCTACGCGGACGGCCTCGCGGAAGGCCACTTCGCGCGCCGCGGTGAAGTCATCGCTTACGTCGGCGACACGGGCAACGCCGGCGCAGGCAACTACCACCTTCACTTCTCCGTCCTCATCGTCTCAGACCCCAAACGCTACTGGGACGGCACGAACGTCAACCCCTACACGCTTTTGAAAGGCAAATAACTCGTGAATCGTAAATCATGAATCGTGAATAGAAAAAACAACGGTTCTTCCATTTACGATTTACGATTTACGATTCACGGCCTTTGCATTTCTTGTGAACGGATTTTGCCCCTCTCCCGTTCGCTAATGATTCATCTTTTCACGAAGTTCTACGCGCGTTTTCCCCAAAACGCCTGCCAAATGAGGCTTGAGGGATAGGAACGCCCGTTGCAATCGCGTTGGGCACGGGCGCTAATCCAGAGTGTGCGCGAACTTGAAAGGTCAAGAGGAGTTGTAACCCGGCATGAGTTCTTTTTTAAGAGTAATCGTCACGAGCCTCTCCCTGACAGTCATCCTGGGCGGCTGCGTCGCGCAGCAGTCCAACGTCACCAGCAGCAATTCAACGAACAGCACGCAGACCACGACGCCGCAGCCGCAGACCGTGCAGGCGAGTGCCGACGCGGACGAGCCGGGGCTGCCCGTCACGCTCCCAGTGCTCGACGCCTTCTTCGCTGACGAGGCGTTCGCGCCCGCGCTCAAGGCGAAGCTCAGCCTGACGGACGAGCAGGTCGCGCAACTGCGCTCCGTAGCGCGCGAGGAGACGGCGAAGCTGCGCGAGACGGACGCGGACGACTACGAGGGGACGACAGCGGCCGCGCGCACGCTCGCCTCCGACAAGATCAAAGCCGTCATCGGCGAAGAGAAGACGCGGCAGCTCAGTTCATACCTGCGCGAACGCTGGCGCGGCGAGAACGGCAATGAGGAGCAGGACAAGACGGCGGCCCACGGCACGCCCGCGAAGTTCAATGCTGTGCCAACGGACACGCGCGTCGTCGTCAACGCGCCCGCCTATCGCATGGACGTGTTCGAGAACGGACAACTGGTGAAGTCTTACAAGGTCGGCATTGGCTACCCGGAGTTTCCGCTGCCGACGGGCAACCGCAAGGCCGCCAACATCATTTTCAACCCGACGTGGACGCCGCCGGACGAGCCTTGGGTCGAGGCTTCGACGAAGGCCAAGCCGGGCGAGAAGATTGAGGCGGGCGACAAGCTGAACCCGCTCGGCCCCGTCAAGATTCCCATTGGCTTGCCGTCCCTGATTCACGGCGGCAAGTCGCCCGCGAAACTCGGCACGTTCGCCTCGCATGGCTGCGTCGGGCTGACGACCCCGCAGGTGCAGGACTTCGCGCGCACGCTGGCCCAGTTGAGCGGGACGGAGCTGACCGACGAGCAGATTGCCGCGTACGCCAAGACCCCGAAGGAGACGAAGGAAGTGAAGCTCAGCCGGCCGGTCACGGTCGAACTGCGCTACGAGACCATCGTCGTAGAGGACGGACGGCTTCACATCTACCGCGACGTTTACGACCGCGACACCAACACGGAAGAGAATTTGCGCGCCGTCCTCTCCTCTTACGGCGTGACGCTCGAACAACTGAGCGAAGAGGAGCGCGCCGCCGTGATGAAGGCGCTGCAAGAGATGTCGCGCGACGCCCGAGGGCGCAGCGACGAGACGAAGGCGGGCGGCAACGCGAACACGTCGAACGAAGGGACGCGAGGCGCGGCGTCGAACGGAAACGGGAACAAGAAAGCCGCGAGCGCAGACGCGCAGGTGACGCGCGCCGTCAAAGGTAGAAAGGAAGTCGTCGTAGAGATAGCCGCGCTCAAAGGCAAAGGCTACCCCGCGGCGTCCAACCTCGACACGGGCTCAGGTGCAAAGAAGAGCGCGGCGGCCCCCAAGGGGCGGCGCTCGTAAACTAACTCATCATGCGTAGGCTCTGCAAAATCCTCTTCCTCATCCTGGTGCTCGCCTGGGGCGCGGCCGGGTTGCGTCACGCTCAAGGACAGCGCGGCGCTGACAGGCTGCAAGACGCGGACGAGATTTCCGAGACGAGCGACGAGCGAGCCTCGGTGCCGTCCAGAATAAAGCGGGTCGCCAGCCAGGCGGTGATCTGGGCGAAAGATTCTGAGATTGAAGAGTAAAACTTTCGGTTGCGAATTACAGGAGTCAGGTACTTCTTAGCGACTTTGCGCCTCCAGCGTGAAA
>DATFCB010000041.1:0-2564 GCA_035253525.1 Pyrinomonadaceae bacterium
CCCCCCGGAACGCCGGCAGCAGCGAGGCGTGGACGTTGACGCACCCCCGCCGCGGGATCGCCAGCGTGCGCCGGCCGAAGATCAGCCCGAAGGCGGCGACGACGAAGACGACCACGGCGGCCACGAAGAGAAATAAGCCGAGGCCGCAAGTCCGAAGAAACGAGAGCGGGGCAAGCCCGCCTTCCTCACCTGCGAGGCCGAGAGAGTTGGATTCGGCCAACTAAACCTCGCAGGTCAAGAAGGAGGCTTGCCCCGCTCTTTAAGCCTTACTGTTTTGACTTCTACTTTTTGACCAGCCGAATCTCGTAGAGGCTCGGCCAGCGCTTGCCGGTGACGAAGAGGCGGCCGCTCTCCGCGTCGTAGGCGATGCCGTTCAGACAATTCTCCGCGCTGCCTTCGTCGCCCTGGTGGTGCAGCCCCGTCATGTCAATCCACGCGTTAATCTTCCCGGTCGTCGGGTCTATGCGGACGATCCGGTCCGTCTTCCAGACGTTCGCGTAGATTTCCCCGTTGATGTATTCCAGCTCGTTGAGCTGCGTCAGCGGCTGGCCCTGGTCGAAGACGCTGATGGAACGCTGCACCTGAAAGCTGGCGGGGTCCAGGAAGCGTATGCGGTTCGTGCCGTCGCTCATGATGAGCGAGTGGCCGTCGTGAGTCAGGCCCCAGCCCTCGCCCTCGTAGGCGAACTCGCCCTCCTGCTTGAATTTTTTCAGGTCGTAGACGAAGCCCTTTTTCGACTGCCACGTCAGTTGAAAAATCTTGTCGCGGAAAATCGTCATCCCCTCCGCAAAATACTCGCGCGCCACCTCAATCTTCTTCTTCACCTTGCCCGTCTTCAACTCGACGCGCCGCAGAGTGCTCTCGCCGCGCAGGCCCGTGCTCTCGAAAAGCTGCCCGTCGTGAAAGGCCAACCCCTGCGTGTAAGCCTCGTCGTCGTGCGGCCAGGTGTTGACGACCTGGTAGGAGTAGATTGGCGCAGAGTCCGTAGCGGCCGACGGATGACCCTCTTCGGCAGTCTGCCTCGCAGTTGAAGACTCCGAGCAGGCGAGAACGCCCACGAAGAGGGCTGCCGACAACAACACCATGAAGAATTCACGCCGCATATATTTCTTTCAACGCGGAATCCTGACTCAACCCCTTAGCGCCTTTGCGACTTGGCGTGAGAGGTTTTGGTTTTCTCTCGCTGGAGGCGCAAAGGCGCAAAGAACGCATGACGCTTACCTCGCGGCGGTCTTCGGCGCGAGGGCGCGGTCGAGGGCCGCGCGGAATCCTTCCGGGGTCAGGTTCATGAGTTGCACGCCGTTGATGAAGATGGTCGGCGTGGCCTGCACGCCGTACGCCTCTCCGTCGTCTATATCTTTGCTCACCTCCGCGGCGTACTGCCCCGAATCGAGCGCCGCGTCGAAGCGCGCGCGGTCCAGACCCAACTCGGTCGCGTACTTCTTCAGCGAGGCCACGTCGAGCGCCGACTGGTTCTTGAACAGCACCGTGATGTATTCGAAGTATTTGCCCTGCGCGTTGGCGGCGTTCGCGGCCTCCGCAGCCTTGCGCGCCTGCGCGTGCATCGCCAGCGGGAAGTCGCGCACGACCAGGCGCACGCGGTTGCCGTAATTCTTCAGCGTCTCGTCAATCACGGGGTGCATCGCCGCGCACGAAGGACACTGGTAGTCCGTGAAGACGACGACCGTCACCGGGGCGCTCTTCTCGCCGCGCGCGGGGTCGTCGTCCGAGCTGATGACCTGGACGGGCGGCTCGGGCTGTGCCAGAAAAATCTGCACCGGCACGCCTGAGCGCAGCCGCTGTGCGAACTCCGACTCGACGCGGTTCTGCTGCTGGTCCCTGAGCAGGCTGGCGATGTCCGCGCGCACGCTTGCGAGGTCCGCCGTGATGCGCGCCTTGTTGTCTTCGTAGAACTTCGTGATCTCGGCGTCGGTCGGCTCCTTCAGCTTGTCCGTGACTTCCGCTTTGAAGACCGCCTCCGGCGTCAGGTTCCGCTTCTTGGCCTCTGCTTCGAGGAGCAGTTGGTTGATCTTCATGTCGAGCGAGCGCGCCTGGGCGTCGAAAATCTCGCGGCGCATCTTATAGAGGAAGGGCTTGAGCCGCTCCTCGAAATCGCCGGCCGTAATCGTGCGGCCGCCGACCGTCGCGAGAGCGGTCGCGGGCGCGAGGTTCGGCGCGTTGACATCCGCGCCCGTCGTGACCGTCGTGGTGGTGCGCATGCGCTGTACGAAGTCATCGACGAGTTTCTGCCGCGCCTGGGACTGCAAATATTGGACGATCTGCGGGCGGACGGCCGCGAGGTCCGCGTCGCCTATCTGCTGCTTGTTCGCGTCGTAAACAGCCTTGATGTCTGCCTCGGTCGGCTCCGCGACGCGGTTATTGACCTCCGCGTCCATCAACTGCTCGCGCGTCACCTTGCGCTTCTGCGCCTCAGCGTTCAGGAGCAGCTGGTTGATGCGCGCGTCGAGCGCGTCGCGTCGCAGGTTCGCCTGGTTCTGCTCGAAGTTCTCCACGACCTGGCGGACTTGCGGGTCCAGGTCGGCCAGCGTCAGCGCCTGCCCGTT
>DATFCB010000042.1:0-3198 GCA_035253525.1 Pyrinomonadaceae bacterium
CCCAGGGGAAGCCTGTCCAGTTGGGCCTGGAGTTGCCCCCGGTCGGCGCAACTCAGTGGGATGACGTGAAGTACGAAGACGGCACGACCGGGTGGAATCCTGAGTGCGTCATGGGCATTTTGTGCCAACAGGACAGCGCCATCATCAAGCAGCTCCCGTCGCTCGACGTGAAGATGCTGGACAACATCGAGGTGAAGCAATGGTTATTCGACGGCAAGTCGTGGAGCCACAAAGAAGCGTATCCCTTGGGGCTCAACAAAGCTGACGAAAAATTGATCGGCGTCGTGAAGCGCGCGACCTGCAACTACGCGGCGCAGACCATGTTTCACGAGGTACATCACCAGAACCAGCACGCGCACGTGAAGGAGACGGTCTTCACGATGGAGGTGGACGCCTACACCGAGACGGAGAAGTGGGCGATTGAGCGCGGCCTGCCCGAAGAGCTTACGGACATACAGAAGTCGCTGCGCACGACAAATAAACAGGGAGAGGAGATTCCCAGCAGCAAGGCGATTGAGAAAAAGGTGACTGAAATTTACGGCGGGCCGACGCCTGCGCCGGGCGAGCAGAAGACCGGCGGGCAGGCCGAAAGCAAGGAAGGCGAGAAGACCAAAGAAGTGGTCGGGCAGGTCAAAGGTCACAAAGAGCCTAACACGACCTTGGTCAAAGTCCCCGGCGAGGACGAGTTAGTTCCGCGGCCTTCCAAAAAGGGCGACAAGTACCTGGAAGACCCGCCGAAGATCACTCCCCCCAAACCGGAGCCCGTTCCACCGGAAGTCTGGAAGTGCCCGAAGGAGAAATCGAAAGACGAGAAGGAGAAACCGAAAGACGAGAAGGCCGTCCCGCTGCAACGAAGCGCGAAGAGCCCGGAGATGCCGGACACTGTGCCGCCCGTCGTTCACGAAGTCTTGAACTCGTCCGGCCAGCCGCTCGACGCGGACACGCGCGAGTTGATGGAGTCGCGCTTCGGCCACGACTTCGGCCGCGTGCGTGTGCACGCGGACGCGAAGGCGGCAGAGTCCGCGCGTGCCGTCAACGCGCTGGCCTACACGGTGAAGCATCACGTCGCGTTCGACGCCGGGCGCTACAGCCCAGACACGCGCGACGGGCAGAGCCTGCTGGCGCACGAACTGGCACACGTGGTTCAGCAGAGCCGAGGGGCCAGTGCTCCTTTGTCGCTTTCGCAGAACAGCTATCTGGAGCGGGCTGCGGACCAGGCCGCGTCGGCGCTCGGGCGAGAGACTGGCCCGGTTCACGTGCCGGGCGCGAGCGCGCCTGCGATTGCGCGCCAGCCCGCCGAGGCTGAGGCGGAAGTGAAGGAGGAGAACATCGCCACGCCGGGCGAGGTCAAGGTAATTCCTGACAAGGCGGCGGGCAAGCTCCGTGTCGTCTACGTCAAGGACGGGCAGATTCTAGCGGGCCTCGCCGAAATCACGCCGCCGCAGGGCACGCCTCTGAATCCCTTGTCCGTGCAGGTCTACGCGCAGTGGAGCGGCACTGAAAAATACCCGCAGGTCCGCATCCAGACGCCCAAGGAATGGAGTTCGACCATCAACCTGCGCCAGGACGTTGCCGTCAAGCGCGGCGAGAGCGAGATGGATGAGCATCACGTCACAGACATGACGAAGGCTGAAGTCGAAGCTCTTCGCCAGGAACTCATCCAGTGGATTATGGAATCGGGCGGGAGCAAGTTCTACGAGTTGTCCGCCAACATCGCGGGCAACTACCAACGCGCCACGCCCGCCGAAATCAAGGAGGCCGGTAAACTCTCAGGCTTTCAGGAATGGAAAGCGAAGCGTGAAAACGCCGCGCGTGTCAATGCGGAGAACGCCGCTTACCAGCAGCACATGGGCATGGAGGGCTTCACGAAGGCCGAGGCGAGAGAGGCCGTGGAGTATTACCAGGGACGCGCGCTGCGAACCGAGTGGGAGAGGGAGCAGTATGCCAGGGGCGCGCTTCAGAGCATGGAAGAGATTAGAGACCCGCGCACGGGTGTGGTCTTCGCCTACCGCGACCGGAAATTGCGTGGCGTGGGCCGGGAGTTTTACGGGACCGAAGAGTTCGTGTACGACATTTTCGGGAATCCACTGAGCTCGCAGGGCCTCGGGGTGAAGGCCGCGTACGGGCCGCAGGATTACATCCTGGACCCGTTCGGGATACAAGACCTGACCGGAGTCGCGGAGGCAGACCCCACGCTCTCGATAGTTTCGGACCTCGCCACGGGCGGGGCCAAGCTCGCTATTAAAGGCGGCGCTAAAGGTGTCAAGTCCCTTGTGAATTTGGGGCGCAGAGGCGTGACCGAAGGCGTCGAGACGTTGGCGCGCGCCGGAGAGCGCGAACTGGCCCACGAAGGTATTGAGGGTCTTTCCCGGACGGTCAAATCTGAGGAGGTGGCGGAGGCCGTCGCCAACCAGGCCGCGAGGTCCGAAGGCGAGAGCCTGGCTCGCGGCGCGAGCCGTTCCGAAAGGGCCGCCGAAGCCGTCTCTCAGCAAGCCCGCGCCGAGGCGAGGGCAGCCTCGACCGAGGTCAAGGGGGCCGAGTCGGCCCTTGCGAAAGAGGGTCAGGCGCAGGGGCCGGCCCGCACGGCTGGGGGCGAAGCTTCGGTTGCCAGGCCCACGTCCGAAAGAAAGGTCGTCGCCGAACATGCGGCCGAAGGGCATGAATACAAAGTGCTGGACGACGGCACCGTCATTCGCTGTTCTGATAGATGTGGCCCGGTCAGAAATCGTCTCGCTCAATTTGAGAAGACTTATCCGCAGGCGGATGGCCTGGATAAGTTAAAGAAGGAGTGGGCCGAGATCGAGGCGCTGCAAGATGCGAATCTGAAGAGTCGCAGGGCAGCCGAGTTTGACCGGCAATTAAAGGCTAGCTTCGCCGCCAATCGGAAACAGGCGAAGGCCGCGGCGGGCGCGGCCGGCCAATCGAAGGCGGCGCGGCAGGGTGTGTCGAGCGCGGCTAAGGCTTCCAAGGCGAATGCTCCTCTGCCGGAGATTACTAAACTCCCGCACGAGCGCGGCTATGCCGGGCAGGTCGAAAAACGTTATCTCGCTGAGAGCCAGCAGGAGTGGGAAAAGCTCAAGGCCGGTGGCAAGGAGAGCGAGGTCTCGTTCGCACGCCACGAGCAGGACTTCAACAGCTTGAGCAAGACTCTGAACAACAAGCAGCAGGCGTTGGCTCAGGCCGGGCAGCCGCATCTGC
>DATFCB010000043.1:0-4810 GCA_035253525.1 Pyrinomonadaceae bacterium
GCCGGGTTGGGCCGGTTCAGAGTGTTGATCGCCAGACTCTGACCGTTGAGTCCCGCGATGTCGCCCAGGTCTGAATTGGCGAACGCCTGGTTGAAGACGTTGAAGAGCCCGAGCCTGAATTGCAGGTTCTTGGTCTCCGTAAACTTGAAGTTCTTGAAGAACGTCATGTCGAAGTTACTGGTCGTCGGAGAACGCAGGTAGAACGGCGACTGGAACGGCCCGCTCGTCCCGAAGCCAGGTATCTCGAAGGCACCTATATCCAGGTACGTGCCGTTGAGGTCCGTGTTTCCGGTGGACGCATTACGCGTGACAATCGGCGCGATGCCTGAAGCGGCGGGCGAGTTACCGCCGGCCACACCGTTGTTGCCGAAGAAGGCGAACAAAACGCTGTTGCCGGTAATCGCGCCGGTGAACCTGACGCGAATCGGCCTGCCGCTTTGCAGCGTCGTGATGCCAGACATCTGCCAGCCGTTGAGCACGCCCTTTGTAAACCAGTTCCTGAACCCGCCGCGCGCGAGGTCCGGGAAGTGGTAGTTGTAAGAGAGATTGAAAATGTGCGTCCTGTCATAAGGCAGGATGCCATAGTTGCGCCCGCGCGTATCGACCGGGTCAACGATCTGGTCGCCATCCGACTCGGCGACGGCGGTCGTGCCGAGCGCCTTGGAGAAGGTGTAGGTCAGGAAGTACTGCAAGCGACTTCCGAACTGTCGGTTCAGCGTGAGCTGCATCGAGTGATAGTTCGAGGTCCCGTCGAAGGACTGGACCTGGACGCCGCCGCCGTTGCCCGCGTAGGCCGGGAAGGGCAGCAACTGCGCCAGGGCCGCCGGGTTGTTCCCGACCGCTGCGCGGTGCACAGGGTTCGACAGGTCGGCGCAGTTGGGTCCGTTCGGGCAGTCGTTACCGAACAGGCCGGAAGTCATCGGCTCCAGGATGAAGTTGATGCCCTTCTTCTGCGGCAGGTGACGGCCGAAGGTCCCGACGTAGGCGACCTCAAGCACGTTCTGCCAGGGCAGACGCCTCGCCACTGAAAGGCTGGCCGTGGTGATGCGCGGGATGACGTTGTTGAAACGATCCTGCGTCGTGAAGCCGCCGGGGCAGTTGCCCGCGACGCGGCAGTTCACGCCCGGAGCCTGCGTGACCGGGCTGAAGCTGGCTAGGTTGTCTAGACTGATGTTGTTATTGGGCGCGCCCCAACTGTCCGCGTGCACGTTCAAGACGTTCGGCGGCAAGCCCTGAATGGTGTATTGGAAGTTGCCCTGGACGCGGTTGTAGAAGACGCCTGCGCCGCCGCGCACCACCGTGCTGGCATCGCCGAAAACGTCCCACGCAATGTTGAGACGCGGGGCGAACTTCACGCCGGGGCTGCCATCGTAGACGCCCGCAGGTATCTCGCCGCGACTCTCCAAGAGGAACCCGTTCGGCCTGTTCAGGTCGGGCTGCCCGTTAGCGCCAAGCAGGTACGGTCCCTGCGTGCGGTCGTAGGCGGCCGGGTCGAACACGGAACCCAGGCCCGTCTGCTCGACGTTGTTACCGAAGTGCGAGATGCGCACGCCGTATTCGAGCGTCAGGTTCGGCCGAATCTTCCAGCTATCCTGCCCGTAGCCCTCCACGTTCCAGAACTTAAAGTGGCCGATGGGAACGTTCGTGCTCTGGTCGAAGCCGTTGATGCGGCCGGTGTAGAGGTTGCCGAAGGCGTTGCCCGTGGAGCGGCCCTGGCTCGCCTCGAAGTTAATCTGGCCCTCGACCGTGCTCTGTATGTTCTGCACCTTGGTGGCCCGCTCAACCATCCCGCCGAACTTGAACGTGTGATTGTTGTAGACCTTTGACAAGGTGTCCGAGAAAGAGATGCTGTCGTTGATGGCGAAGAGCGGAAGGCCGCCGGGCTCCCAAAGGTTCGCGCCGCCCGCCTCCCAACTGATGAGCTGCGTCGAGGCGTAAGGCGTCGAAGCCCTGTCGCCCCAGGGCGTCTGAAGATTGGCGACGCCGAGCGCCTCTTTGCTGACCTTCGTCGGGTCCGCGTAGTCGTAATACAGTTTGAGCTTGCTGGCGCTGACGACGATCTCGTTGGTCATCGTCGGGCTGAGCACGCTCGTGATGTTGGCGGCGGCCGAGCGGCCGAGGTTGCTGCCCACGACGTGGCTCGGAAGCTCGAACGCGGACGGCCCCCACCAGATGCCGTACGGCGAGTCGTCGGTCTCGGACTCGCGGGCCAGGCGGAGGTACATGTTGGTGCTGTCGGTGATCTTGTAATCGAAGCGCATCTTGAGGTCGTTGCGGTTCGACGGGGCGATGACGTTCGACGCGTAGTTGCGCCGCTGGGCGGCCAGGCCCGTCCCCGGCTCGGGGACGAAATTGGGCAGCGGGTAGAAATTCAGGAAGGCCGCGCCGAGCGGGTGCCTGTAAGGAGTCAAGTCTCCGTTAGGCACGGGGAACCTGGCCCCGCCGTCCAGTCCGACGCCGCCGGTGCCGTCACAAGTCGCCCATCCGATAGTGTCCGGCGGGCAGATGACGCCGCCGGGTTGGATGGAGGGCGACTGGCTGAAGTCGCCGTTACGCTCGGCCAGGGTCGGGACAGTGCCGACGCGCGAGCCGCGATCCGGCCGCTGGCGCTGCACCTCGAAGCCGACGAAGAAGAAGAGCTTGTCGCGGTTGCGATTCAGGCCGGTGCCGGGGATAAGAATCGGGCCGCCGATGTTGCCGCCGGGATACTGGAAGTCCGTCTTCGGCCGCGCAGCGCCGATGGTAGTGTTCGAGCGGTCGCTGGCCTGTAGCGCGTTCGGCCGCCAGTAGTCGTAGAGCGCGCCGTGGAAATCTTTGCTGCCGCCTTTGGTCGTCGCCGAAATCTGGACGCCGCTTGAGCCGTACTCGGCCGCGTAGTTGCTCGTCTTGACCGTCACCTCCGACACCATGTCCACGTTCGGGGTGATGATCGTCCCGTTGTTGGAGCCGATGTCTATGACGCGCGAGCCGTCTATGCTGACGTTGTTGTTGACGCCGCGGATGCCGTTGACGGTGTAGTTGGCCGTGGCGTTAGCGCCGCCGCCGAACGAGACGCGGTCAATGCCGGAGTTCGGGTCGCTCGCGTCCGGGGCCACGACGCCCGGCAGGATGCGCAACAACTCCAGGCTGCTGCGGCTGATGATCGAAAGGTTCTCGATCTGCGTGGAGGTGATGGTGTCGGACCTCTCGCCCGTCTCCGTCTTGATCGGGGCCGGCTCGTCCGTCACGGTCACGTCGCCGGCCACGCCGATCTCCAGGCCAACGTCCACGCCGCGAGTCTCCGTCGGCGCAATCGTCACCTTGGTCTCGGCGGTCTTGAAGCCTTGCGCCTCGACCCGCAGGGTGTACGGTCCGGGGTCAACGGAGGTGAAGACGTAGCGTCCGTCGTCGTTCGTCTTGGTGTCGCGCGAGTCGCCGCGCTGGATGTCCACGAGCGTCACGACCGCGCCGGGGACGACCGCCTCGTTCGGGTCTTTGACGACGCCGCTGAGCGTGCTGCTGTTCCCCTGGGCGAAGGAGACAGACGTAGCAGCCAGCAGGAACAGGACCGCGAGCAGCGAGCTGAAGGCGCGGAGACCGGCCCTTCCTCTGCTGCTGGAAGCATGGTTGTTCAGCCGCCGCGAATGATTGATTGTCAGCATGAGTTGCCTCCGTAGAACCCCTGTGGTTAAGGTGGCTTGAAATGGGCTAGCCCACAAAGTCAAATTCATGACGCACACGGGAAGGCGCGTCGCAGCGAAACACTCGAAATTGCAGAGAGCAACGAGAACGGAGAATCGCCGCCTGTTTCCTACAGTACGAGGTAAATTCTGAGCGGGGGTAAACTTAAAGCTTGCCTACACAGAACCCTCGGGCGGCTACGACCCTGATTTTTTACTTGACTGACTTAAAGAATAAGAACTGGCTGTTTTGTTGTAAGACCCAACAAAAGTATTTCTATTCCTATTCCATTTCTTTGTCAAGAAGAATTTTAGATTTCCGTTAATTTTATTTAAGGGGCGTGAAGCTTGTCGCAGGCTTAAACGTTTAACCCCGTGGGATCGCGAAATCGGGCCCGTTTCCCTCACCCGACGGGCCCGCGAATTTTAGTTCTGGCACACTCCAAAATAAAGATCGTAAGCGTGCGCAGTAATAGTCCGCGCGTGTGCGCGCTCACGTCTTTCTCGTTGTCTCTTCTCGGTAGATGCTTTAAGTTATCACGTATGAAGTCCGTCCTTCTGGCCCTGCTCATTTCGACGCTGACGCTCGCACACGCGAGGCCCGCGCGCATCTCGCGGAAGCAGGCGAAGACAATCGAGTTCGTAGACGTGACGAGTCAGGCCGATATCAGGTGGGGCATCAAACAGCTCGCCCCAGGCGTCAGGTACTTGATTGAAACGATGGGCGGTGGCGGCGGCTTTCTCGATTACAACACTGACGGGCTGCTCGACATTTATCTCGTCTGCTACTCGCAAACTCCGCAGAGTGATCCCAAGGCTAAACTCAAAGACGCCCTTTACCGTAACAACGGAGACGGCACGTTCACGGACGTGACCGAGAGCGCGGGCATTAATAACAGTATGCGGGGGACGGGCATGGCCTCGGGTGATTTCGACAACGACGGCTGGCCGGACATCTACGTCACCGGCTTCGGCGCAAGCCGCCTCTACCGCAACAACCGTGACGGGACGTTCGCGGACGCGACCGAAAGGGCCGGGGTCAACAACAAACTCTGGGGCGCGAGCGCGGCCTTCTTCGACTACGACGCCGACGGCTTCCTGGACCTCTTCGTCTGCAACTACCTGAACTTCGACCCCGACGGTAAAGTGCC
>DATFCB010000044.1:0-8736 GCA_035253525.1 Pyrinomonadaceae bacterium
TCCTTAACTCTCGCGCCTCGCCGCGTGATTTCTGCTTTCAGGTTTAAGTTGATTTTGCGCCCTGCCGCAAGCCGAGTCGTTGAGGGGAGCCACCGGGCGGCAGTTAAATTAACACAGGGACGCGGGGACGTAAAGTTACAAGGCAAAGAAGAAATGATGAGTGCTGAATGATGAATTAAAACGCTTTCTTTTTATAACTCAGAGCCTGTTTGAAAACTCGTTCACAGCCCGTCCTTCTTTGCGTCTTTGCGCCTCCAGCGTGAGTCATTGGTTAGGAAAGTCTCACGCCAAGGCGCAAAGACGCAAAGGAAGAGTTTTCAAGCAGGCTCTCATCATTCATCATTGCCTTTCCTCTCCGAGGTAAATCCTGCGCGCGTACTCTTCGACCATGCGGTCGCTGTTGAAGGCCGGGACGAGCGTCTCGATAGAGCGGCGCATCATCCCGACCCAGCGGCGCGGGATTTTGTCCGAGTCGCGCTCGTAATACGCGGGCACGACCTCATTTTCGAGCGTGCGGTAGAGCGACTCGGCATCCGCCTCGTCAACGTCCACGGCCTCCGCGCCTCCCGCGTCGTCGCCGATGGCGAACCCGTTCGTCCCGTCGTAGCCCTCTATCCACCAGCCGTCGAGCACGGACAAATTCAGCCCGCCGTTGACCGCCACCTTCTCGCCGCTCGTCCCTGAGGCTTCGAGCGGCCGGCGCGGGACGTTCATCCACACGTCCACGGACTGCACGAGTTGCCTGGCAATCTCCTGGTCGTAGTCCTGTATGAAGACGGCGCGGCCACGGACTAACGGGTCGTACTTCCACTGTGCCAGTTGTTG
Source organism: Pyrinomonadaceae bacterium (assembly GCA_035253525.1). Taxonomy (GTDB): domain Bacteria; phylum Acidobacteriota; class Blastocatellia; order Pyrinomonadales; family Pyrinomonadaceae; genus QHXM01. Next base: position 826 of record DATFCB010000044.1, read on the forward strand.
CAGGATGTATTTCGCGCCCTGGTCCTGCGGGTGCGCCTTGCCCGCGAAGACGAATTGCACGGGGCGCTCCGTGTCGTTAATCAGGCGGAGCAGGCGGTGCGGGTCTTTCAAAAGCAGGCTCCAGCGCTTGTAGGCCGCAACTCTTCGCGCGAACCCTATCGTCAGCGCCGAGGGATCGAACATCGTCCGCGCCGACTCCGTGTAGTCCATGCTCTCGCTGTTACTGAGCCGCGCGTGGAACGTACGATGACGGACGAAGGCCACGAGCCTCTGTTTCATGAGCAGGTGCGCGCCCCACAACTCTTCGTCCGTGATTTTCTCGACGCCCTTCTTCCACTCTTCAGGGCTGAGCGTCCGTTCACTCCAATCCGGCCCGACGTGCTTTTCGTAGAGGGCACGGATCAGCGGCGCGACCCACGTCGGCGCGTGCACCCCGTTGGTGATGGAGGTTATCGGGACCTCTTCGACGGTCAGCTCGGGCCAGATTTTGTGCCAGAGCGTGCGCGAGACCTCGCCGTGCTTGCGGCTCACGCCGTTGGTCGAGCGCGCCATCTTAATCGCCAGCGGCGTCAGCCCGTAAAGCTCATCTTGGTTGTCCGGCTGGACGCGGCCCATGTCGATGAACTCGTCGTGCGAGAGCCCCAGTTGCTCCTCGAACGATGAGCCGAAACATTTTTCGACGAGCGGGACGACGAACTCGTCGTTGCCCGCGGCGACCGGCGTGTGCGTGGTGAAGACGCAGCGCTCTTTGACTTTCCGCGCCGCCTCGTGGAACGAGACGCCCGTGGCCTCGCGCACCTCGCGCGCCAGTTCCAGCGTGAGGAACGCCGAGTGGCCTTCGTTCAGGTGATAGACGTGCGGCTCTATCCCCAGGCGGCGGAGCAGGCGTATGCCGCCCAGCCCCAGCATCATCTCCTGCACGATGCGCGTCTCGCGGTCGCCGCCGTAGAGGTGGCCCGTCACCAGCCGGTCAGTCTCGTTGTTCTCCTCTATGTTCGTGTCGAGCAAATAGAGCGGGACGCGGCCCACCTCCACGCGCCACGCCCGCGCGCGCACGTTGCGCCCGCGCATCTCGACTTCGATGTGCACGGGCTCGCCCGTTTCGTCCTTGACCTGCGTGATGGGTAAAACGGAAGGATGCGTCTCGCCGTAGTGCTCCTCCTGCCAGCCGTCGCGCCTGAGGCGCTGGCGAAAATAGCCGTAGCGGTAGAGAAGGCCGACGGCGACGAGCGGCAGGTGCAAGTCGCTCGCGGACTTCAGGTGATCGCCGGCGAGCATGCCGAGGCCGCCGGAATAGAGCGGCAAAGAATTGTGTATGCCGTACTCGGCGCAGAAGTATGCGACGGGCTTTTCCCAGGTGAGTTTCTTGTCGGGGAAGCCTGAGTCCCACGTCCTGTGGTCGGCCATGTACTCGTCAAAACGCGCACTCAATCGGGCGACGCGCTCGTTGTAAACGGGGTCGGTCGCCATCTGCATGAGGCGAAACTCGGAGACATCAGCGAGCAGCCTGCGCGGGTTGTGCTCGCACTCTTCCCACACGCCTGGGTCCAAATCACGAAAGACGGCCGCGCCGTCCGCAGCCCAACTCCACCAGTAGTTCCAGGCCAGCCGCCCGAGAGCACGCAACGGCTCTGGCAACGCGCGCTCTCTCGGCGCGGCACGGCGCTCAGTCTCTTCTTCCACTTGCAACATTTAACTTCCCCTGTTCCCCTTCATCGAATTTGTGGTGCTGTAAAAATGCTTTCAGATCGCCCGGCGAGAAAAAGACCAATCGCACTTCACGTATTGTAGTCTCACGCCCCAGAGATTCCGCAACCGCGAGGGACGCGACCCCCGCCGCCTCAGCCCTCGGGTAGCCGAACGCCCCGGTCGAGATGGACGGAAAGGCGATTGACGTAAGCCCGTGCTCGGCGGCGAGCCGCAGAGAGTTTCGGTAGCAGGAGGCCAGCAACTCCGCCTCACGCCCGTTGTGCCGGCCGTAGATGGGGCCGACCGTGTGTATGACGTGGCGCGCGGGGAGCAGGCCCGCGGTCGTCATCACGGCCTCGCCCGCGGGCAGGCCGTCGGGCAGGAGCGTGCGCCGGATTTCACGGCACTCCTCAAGAATCTGCGGGCCGCCCGCGCGGTGAATCGCGCCGTCAACCCCGCCCCCGCCCAACAGCGTGTAGTTCGCGGCGTTGACTATCGCGTCCACAGCCTCGCGCGTAATGTCGCCCGTCAAGACGCGCACGCGGCCGCCTAAAAAACTCTGTGCCAGTTCTTCAGACATCATAAAAACAGTGATGAGTGATAAGTGATAAGTGATGAGTAAAAGAAAGCAGGTTTTAACTTATCACTTATCACTTATCACTCATCACTTCTTCACTTTCCTCTCTCGGTTCGACGGAGATTTCGTCGAACATGTCCTGACGGCGGAGGGCTTCGGCCACGCCTTTCGCTTTGTGCTCGGTGAGCGGGTGCTCAGGGTCGTTGCTGGCTATCTCGAACAGGCGCTCGTCCAACATGATGACGCCGAGCGAGCCGAGGGCGACGCCCGGCGCGACCTCTATGTCGCCCATGTTGTGGATGCGGAAGCGTCCGGTCTCCTCGACCCAGTCTTCTATGAACGGGTCGCGTAAGGCGTGCTCGGCTTCGGTCTCGGTCAGGTATGCCCCTTCAACAATGAGGCAGTATTCGCGTCCTTTATTGGTCGTCATGGCGTGAGACGGAAGTTTCCAAGGGGGTTTCTTCGGCGAATCATTCGGGCCAATCTGACGTTGCGTGAAGCCGTAATTTACCACAAAGACCGAGAAGGCAGGAAGAGAATCGTCTCCTCCTGCCTTCTCGGCCTACTGCGGGTTTTGGGTCAGGCTGTCAGTAGGCTTTCGCGTACTGGTCGTTGAGCGTCTGGCGCAGGCGCTCGAAGTAAGAATCAAACGTCACGTAGCTCGTGCCCTGGAAGAACGCGCGCCCGCCCGTCTCGTTCGAGAGGCGGTTGAGCGAACTCTGGCCGTAGCCCACGGCCCTGTGGTTCCAGCTCGTCAACCCGACGGTCGGGGCGTAGAAGGAGTAGACGGCGACGTTGCGCTTCTGGGCCTCCTTGATCGCCCGCAGCAAATCCACCGTGTTGGCGGCCGAAGTAATGTCGAAGCCGCGCGACGTGTCCAGACCGTCCGAGATGAGAAGCAGCGCGTTGCGGTTTTCGCCACCCTCTTCAAACTTGCGCAGCGCCTCTACGACTTCCACGTAAGGGTTGTAAGGCGCGGCCGCTTCGCTGCCGACGGGCGTGCGCAGCGACTTCGCAGCCTGCTCTAAATCGTTCGTGAACGGCTGCCGGACCTGCAAGGAGCCGGCGCGGACGTAAGCCACCATCACGCGCGAGCCCGTGGGAAGCTGGCGTATAAAGTCGCGCGTCACGTCGAGTTCGTTGCCGACGCGTGCGACCAGATCATCCTGGACAAGTATCGCCAGATTCAAAGGCGCTTCGACCTTCGTCTTGGCTGAATTTTTCTTTTCTTTATCGGTCGCGCCGCCCAAGGCCAGCGCGCCGCTGGATGCGGCAAACGTGAGTATGAGTGCCGCGAAAACGGTTAATACTTTTCTTCCAAACATGGTCTTACAATGCTCCCTTTCAATTGAGCCAACAAGCTCCTGCGCGGACATCCGAGCCTTAAAAAGCGCGCCGTCTCGGCAGGAATTTTACGTGACTTAAGATGCCAGGAAGGGAGTAAAGGTGGCCTTGAGAAGCAGTGGTCAGTGGTCAGTGGTCAGTTAAGAGAAAAGCAGCCGGCATGATTGGCACAGCTGCTTTTTGTCTTTCTTTTAACTGACCACCGACCACTGACCACTGACCACTTTTTTCTGACCACTTATTTGTGCAGTTCGCAGACGCCGTTGACGTCGCAGGGGGCGGGGATGCCGAAGAGTTTGTAGCGGCGCGTGGCGACCCAGCGGTAGACCAGGCGGCCGAAGAAGGTTATCGGCCAGACGGAGAGCAAAGGGGCTATGAAGCGCCAGCGCGGGAGCACGCGCATCACTTCCAACCAGGCGTAGTAGCCCGCGGCCCAGCGGCCGTCCTTGAGGCGGCGCGTATGCATCTCCGCGTCCAGTTCCTTGAGCGTGAAGGGGGTGCTTTTCTGGACCGCCGGGTCGCGGAAATCCTTCCACACGACCCTGTGGAAACGGTCGCGCCGCTCCACCTTCTCGCGCATCCAGCGACACAGGGGGCACTGCCCGTCCGTGTAAACTTCCAGCCGCGCCGCCCCGGTCTTTTCAGTCGCTTCCAAAGTTGTCGTCGCCATCTCGGATGCCATCAGTTGAACAATACAGCACCGGATTTCAGGAATCAAGGGGCTCGCTGGCCCCCGCCCGGTTGACCGCTTTTGCGCCCCTGTTGCTCGCTTGCCTTCCCCGCCCCGCTCGGATAAATTACCGTCTCACCGAAGAGCGCATCCCGCCCAACATCATTTCGGCAAAGGTTCACAGAGGCCAGGGATGGCTATCCTTCTCCAATTATGAATCTCGCGAAAGGAAACTCTTTTCTACAGCTATGAAACCCTATCCGACCGACATGATTCGCAACCTCGCCGTCATCGGCCACGGCGACACGGGCAAGACGCAGCTCATCAGCTCACTCCTCTACGTCGCAGGCGCGACCCCGCGCTGGGGCAAGGTTGACGAAGGCACGACCACGACCGACTACGAGGAGGACTCTATCGAGCGGAAAGTGACCCTCAACACAGCGCTCGCGCACCTTGAGCACAGGGAGACGAAGATCAACCTGATTGATACGCCCGGCTACGCGGCCTTCGTCGCGCACTCCAGGCCCGCGCTGCGCGTCGCGGACTGCGCGCTCGTCGTCGTCCACGCCGTCAAAGGCGTCGAGGTGCAGACGGAGAAGACCTGGGCTTACGCCAACGAGTTCATCCTCCCGCGCATGATGGTCATCAACATGCTCGACAAGGAGCACGCGGACTTCGGCAAGTCTTTGGAGAGCGCGCAGCAGGTCTTCAGCCGCGCCATCATCCCGTTCACGCTCCCCATCGGCAAGGAGAAGGATTTCCGCGGCGTCGTTGACGTGGTGCACATGAAGGCTTATGAGTTCGACGCTAACGGCAAGGCCAAAGAAGTTGACCTGCCGGCGGAGGGACGCGAGGTGCTTGAGAAGACGCGCGAGCGGCTGGTCGAATTGGTCGCCGAATCGGACGATGCGCTGATGGAGAAATATTTTGAAGAGGGTACGCTCCCGGACGAGGACGTGATTCCCGGAATTAAGCGCGCAATCGAGCGCAGCAAGCTCTGCCCCGTCTTCGCCGTCTCAAGTGCGACGCTCGTCGGCCTGAGCAACCTGCTCGACGGCATTGTTGACTACGCGCCGAACCCCGCGGCGCATGAGGCCGAGCACGGGCGCGCGAACGCCGACGGCGACGGCGAGGCAATTTCACGGAAATACTCGGATGACGAGCCGTTCTCGGCCTACGTCTTCCGCACCATTGCCGACCCCTTCGCCGGCCGTATCAACGTCATGCGCATCGTCAGCGGCAAGGTCCACTCCGACGCGACCGTTTTCAACTCCAAGCGCGGTGCGCCGGAGCGCCTCGGCGCGCTGCACAGCGTGCAGGGCAAGCAGCTCGACAAGATCGAAGAGGCGCACGCCGGAGACATCATCGCCTGCGTCAAGTTGAAGGACACGCAGACGGGAGACACCCTTTCGGACAAGGCCGCGCCGATTGTCTATGACGGCGTCGAATACCCGGAGGCGGCCATCGCCTTCGCCATCGAGCCCAAGTCGCGCCAGGACGAGGAGAAGATCAGCGTCGCCATACACAAGATTCTGGAAGAAGACCCCGCGCTCACCTTCACGCGCGATGCGCAGACCAAGGAATTCCTGCTCGCAGGCTCGGGCCAGCTACACGTCGAGACGGTGATTGACAAACTGAAGAAGCGTTACGGCGTGGAGGTCGCGCTTCACCCGCCGAAAGTCCCTTACAAGGAGACGATCACGCAGCGCGCGGAGGTGCAGGGCCGGCACAAGAAGCAGACGGGCGGGCGCGGCCAGTTCGGCGACTGCAAGGTCGTCTTCGAGCCGCTGCCGCGCGGTGAGGGCTTTATCTTCGAGGACAAGATTTTCGGCGGCTCGGTCCCGCAGAACTTCCGCCCGGCCATCGAGAAAGGCATCGTCGAGGCGGCCGCCAATGGCGCGGTCGCGGGCTACCCGCTGATAGACTTCAAGGCCGTGCTCGTTGACGGCTCCTACCACACGGTTGACTCCGACGAGCACTCCTTCCGCGCGGCGGGGCGCAAAGCCTTCCGCGCCGCGATGGAGAAGGTCAAGCCAACGCTTCTCGAACCGATCATGGACGTGGAGGTCGTCGCGCCGCAGGAGTACAGCGGCGACCTGATGGGCGATTTGAACTCGCGCCGCGGCCGCGTACAAGGGATGGAGATGCGCGGCAACCAGCAGGTCATCAAGGCCCAGGTTCCCATGTCCGAGATGCTTAATTATCAGTCAACCCTCAACTCCATCACGGCGGCCCGAGGCTCCTACCACATGCAGTTCTCGCACTACGACCAGGTCCCAGGCCAGATCGCCCAGAAGGTCATAGACCAGGCGCGCGCCGAAGGGAGAATCAGGGCCGAAGAGGAAGAGTAACAGTCATGTCGCGCCAGTTAGCCAAATATTGGATTACGGCGGATGAGTTTGAGCAGATGGGAAGGGCGGGCATCTTCCACCCTGATGCACGTCTGGAGCTTCTCGAAGGAGAAATCTACCAGATGTCACCTATCGGCAGCCGCCACGCGGCATGCGTCAAGGTTCTGAGCGCACTACTACATCGTCTCTACGGGGCCAAGCTAGTAGTCAGCACTCAAGACCCCATCCGGCTTGATGACTTTTCCGAGCCTGAGCCAGACGTTGCACTGCTGCGCTGGCGCGACGACTTTTACCGCAGCGCACATCCGACGCCCGCCGACGTGCTACTCGTCATTGAGGTGGCCGATTCAACGGTGGAAACCGACCGCTCCTATAAAGTGCCGCTCTACGCGAGGGCTGGAATCCCTGAAGCGTGGCTCGTTAATCTGCCTGAAGAAAGAATCGAATTCTTCGCGGAGCCTGCGGGCGGGGTTTACCAACTCAACAGAATTTTCTCACGCGGCGAAGAAGTACAATCGCACGGCATGGCCGACTTGCGCATCGGCGTCTCTGACGTGCTCGGCTAATAAGGGATGAGGGCGGAGGGATGAGGGATGAATGAAAAGCCTTTGAATCACAGATTCAGTGAGCGATTCACTCAACCCATTTCATCCCTCATCCCTCATCCCTCATCCCTTCAATACCCCCGACGCGTTTTCTTCAATCTTCCGAGAGACTAAAGAAAGGCTCATTCTATGATCTTTCGTAAATGGCTGGCCGCTTGCTTCTGCGTCGTCACGGCGTTCGCGCTGACGAGTTGCAGCAAGGACGGCAACACGAATTCGCAGTCGGGGGCGGGCACGTCTTCGACGCCCGTTTCCGTCAACAACGGCGGCGACGCGGCCGAGGCGGGCGTCGAGAAGGTCAAGCCCGCGCCGGGGACCGGCAACGTACAGGGGAAAGTCATGTACAACGGCAAGCCCGTCCCGAATATCGAAGTCAAGCTGTGCGAGAAATTCAGCCAGTACATAGGGGGTTGCAGCGGGAAGATTTACACGGCGAAGTCAGACGCGGAAGGCGACTACGTCATCACTAACGTCGAGCCGAAAGTCTACGAGGGACTGACGGTCCGCGTCTTCGACACGGACATGTACGTCTTCGCGACCACGGGGGTCGCAGGCGTCAGCGCCTCCAAGTACGAGGTCATTGCCGACAAGACCCTCATCGTCAGGCCGACCCACCTCTTCAAAGGCGACCTGAAGACGCTCAACCCGAAGGCCGGGGCCAAGGTCAGCGCGGAG
>DATFCB010000045.1:0-4832 GCA_035253525.1 Pyrinomonadaceae bacterium
CCGGGTCCTTCTCGCCCGAGTCGCCGATGAGGATGAATTGCCGCCCCGGCAGGTTAATCATCAGTTCCGTTATCTGTTCGATCTTCTGTTCGAGCGTGGCCGTGTCGCCCGCGAGCACGAAGTTCCTGATATCCTGCCAGGCCCCGCGGTCGAAAAGATTCTTCCTCATGCTCTTCAGGTGAAACGTGCCTTCGGGGAAGCCGCTTTCTTTGATGAGGAAGTCGCTGAGCAGCCTGTACAACTGCCAGGGGCTGCCCGAGACGTAATGGAACGAAACGTCGCCGCCGCCCTCCTGTAGTTTGCTGTAACGGCCGGGCATCTCCTCGACCGCCACGTAAGGCTTGAGAAAAGTTTTTATCAGCACGGGTTTCTTGCCCGCAGGGACTTCCGTGACCTTGATGGTGTCGTCAATGTCCGAGACGACGCACGTGCCCTGAGCGTCGAGCAGGCGGACGCGGCCCACCCCCTTAAAGCCCGCGGAGGTCGCCGTGAGCGTCAACCACTTCGATCCGGACGCCTGCGCTTCGAGAAGGTGCGCGGCCTGCGCGGCGGGGAGCTTAATCTCCTCCTCGATGAGCCCGCTCAGGTTGGTGTGTCTTGAGAGTTGGTAAGACTCGCCGGCCGGGCCTTTGTCGAAACTGATCTCGACGGACTCAAAGCTGTCGTCGTCGGCGACGAAGTCCTTGAGACATTCTTTGAGCCTGCTCTTTTCGTCGTCGCTCAGATGCTTGATCTCTCCGGGCTCGGCCATGTCCCGCTCGAAATGCTGCCTGGCCTTGAGCGCGAACAACTCCAGCGCCACGTTGCGGCGCTTGTGCACCCAGATGCGCAAAGGGATCGTCCACTCGTCCTCGCCCGGCTTCTTATAGCCGTAAGTCGGGTAGACGGTCACGTGCTTCTCTTTCCGCTCGAAGAAGCGGCGTATAAAACCAGGGATGAGACTCATGAGGTGCCTCCGCTCGGTCAGTGTCTCCGGCTTGTAAAACTCGGGCGTGACTTAAAGCGCGAGGAATGGCGCGACGAGCGAGCGTCTATTTGTATCCCAGGTCAGCCAATTTTTCCAGAGTGATTGAAGGCCCACTGGCATCCCGCGCGACAGCGCCCGCGGTCAGAATTCGCTCGACGTACTTGGCGATGATGTCGGCTTCGAGGTTGACTTCGTCGTTCGGCTTGAGGTGCGAGAGGTTCGTGACGGCCCAGGTCTTGGGGATGACGGCGATCTCGAAGTATTCGTCGGTGAGGGCGGCGACGGTCAGGCTGATGCCTTCGACCGCGACGGAGCCTTTGAAGACGAGGTAGCGCGCCACGTCCGAGGGGTAAGCGATGCGCACGGTCCAGGAGCCGCCGTGCTCGGCGGCGGAGAGGAAGCGGCCGCGTGCGTCCACGTGGCCCTGTACGATGTGGCCGCCGAGGCGCGTGGCGGGCGTGACGGCGCGTTCCAGATTGACGACCGAGCCCGCGCGCAGGCGCGAGAGCGTCGAGCGCTGCAATGTCTCGCGCGAGCCGTCGGCCGCGAACGAGTCGGCTCGCACGTCCACGGCCGTCAGGCACACGCCGTTGACCGCGATGGAGTCCCCTTCGCGCGTGCCTTCCATCACGGCGCGCGCCTCTATCACCATCCGCACGCCCTCGCCGCGCCGCTCGACGCCGCGCACGCGCCCCAACTCTTCGATGATTCCGGTGAACATAAGCTGATGTGTGACCAATCGGATTGTAGCATCTTACGGGGCGACCATTGACATTTACCTTTCAAGGGGAATATCGTGCGCTCGTTCGCGGTCCTCGCTTCCTGCTGTCGAGAGCCATCCCTCGTCAGCCTCACGTCAGTCGCGGTGAAACGTCGTTCAGTCTGAAGATGTTTGGAAAGTTCCGCGACCAGGGATCGCTCACCATTTCAAGGAGTTTCACATGCGAAAGATTGCTGTTTCATTTTGCAGGCGGACGGCCTTGTTCTGTCTAGCCGTAGCCGTCATGAATCTTCATCCGGCGGCCGTGCTCGGCGCGTCATCAGGGACGCCCGTGCCGGCCGCAGGGGTGTTGAGCGTCAGCGGGAGCGTTCTGGTGGACGGCACTCCCGGCCTCTCGGGACAGACCTGCTTTTCGGGGAGCACTTTCGCCGTCGCGGAGCGGTCGCGCTCCACACTCACGCTGCATAATCGCGGGCGCGTCGAGCTATCGGCAGAAACAACCCTGAAGCTGGACTTCAACGACGAGAGCGCGACGGGCACGCTCGATGGCGGTCGTCTGCGCGTCTTTGTCCCCACGGGCGTCGCCGCGCGTTTCACCGCCGCGGACGCCGCCGTCCGTTCAGACTCCGGCCAGCCGGCCCTGTTCACTATTGAGACCGAGCGGGGCGGCGCGACAACCGTCTCCGTGGAACTGGGCCAGGTGGAGATGAGCGACGGCAAACGTACGGAGGCGATTAGCGCGGGTCAGCTTCTTTCGACCAACGGCGGCTCACAACCTCTGCCGAGCCCGCGCCAGAGCCTCAGCGGAAAACAGATAGCCACACTGGGGATTGGCTTCGGCTTACTGGGTGCCGTGGCCGCCATAATTTTCACACGAAAGCCCGCGGAGCGTCTGGACTTCGGCGGATGCGTCATCGTCCCGTCGGGGTTGACGGACCCGGTCCCTGAGTGCTGACTTTAAGACCGAACGATGCGGCGACGCGGCGAGGATGAAGACTGTTTTTATCGCCGCGTCTACGCGTCCCCGCGTCCCCGCGTCTCTTCCTTCTTCTCGCGAACGGCTTCGAGCATCCGCCCGAAGACTTCTTCGATTGACAGCTCCGTAGAGTCTATACGGACGGCGTCCGGGGCGGCGACGAGCGGCGAGTCCTCGCGCGTGGTGTCGCGCCGGTCGCGCATGTTGATCTCGATTAGAGTCTCCTCGAAGGTCGCATCGCGCTCCTTCATGCGGTCCTCTTCGTAGCGGCGCTGGGCGCGCTCTTCGGGCGCGGCCGTCAGGAAGAATTTCACGTCCGCGGAGGGGAAGACAACCGTGCCTATGTCGCGCCCGTCGAGGACGACGCCGCCCGCGCGCTCGCCCAACTCGCGCTGGCGCGAGACGAGCCTGCGCCGCACCTCCGGGATGGCCGAGATGACTGAGGCCGTGTGGCTCACCTCTTCGGTGCGTATCTCCTCGGACACGTCGCGCCCGTCGAGCATCACCTGCAACGAATCGGGGTCGCCCGCGAGGTTGATGTCGGCCTCGCCAACCACGCGCGCGACCCCCGCCTCGTCGGTCGTGCTCACGCCCGCCCCGATGACCGCCAGGGCCGCCGCCCTGTACATCGCGCCCGTGTCAATGTAGAGCAGCCTCAGCTCGCGCGCCAGCAAGCGCCCCAGAGTTGATTTGCCCGCCCCCGAAGGGCCGTCTATAGCAATAATCATAATCAGTGGTCAGTGGTCAGTGGTCAGTGGTCAGTTAAAAGCCAGTTGTCTTAGCTGACCACTGACCACTGACCACCGACCACTGCCTTTACTTCTTTCAGCGTCGTTTCAATGTCGGCTCGGGAGACATCGTAGTGCGTGACCATGCGGACCTCGGGGCCGAAGGCGATAGCCAGGACGCCGCGCTCCCTGAGGCGCGCGCAGATTTCGGCGGACGTTTTCCCGGTCGCGGTGATGTCGAAGAGGACGATGTTGGTGACGACCGATTCGGGGTCTATCCGTATGCCTTCAATTTGGGCCAGCCCCTCGGCCAGACGACGCGCGTTGGCATGGTCTTCGTGTATGCGCGGGGGCGACTCTTCGAGCGCGACGAGCGCCGCGGCGGCGAGGACGCCGGCCTGGCGCATCCCGCCGCCCATGACTTTGCGCCACGAGCGCGCCTCCTGTATGAAGGCGCGCGTGCCCAGGAGCAGAGAGCCGACCGGCGCTCCCAGCCCTTTCGACAGACAAAACATCACGGAGTCTGCGGCGCGTGCCAACTCCGCCACCGATTCGTTGAGTGCGGCGCTCGCGTTGAAGATGCGCGCGCCGTCCAGATGAACCGGGAGGCCAGCGGCGTGGGCGCGCTCGCAAATCTCCCGCGTGCGCGCGCCCGTGTAGACGCGGCCGCCCGCGAAGTTGTGCGAATTCTCAAGCGTGATGAGTCCGGTCGGCGCGACGTAATAAGGGCCGCCGACGTGTAAGACCTCCGCTATCTCTTCCCAGTTGAGGATGCCCGAGCCGTCGCGGCTGCGGACGGGGCGCGCGAGCGTGCCCGAGACGGCGGCCATCGCCGCCATCTCATAGTTGAAGATGTGCCCGCGCTCTTCGATGACGACTTCGGTACCGGGGCGCGTGTGCAGCTTGATGGCGACCTGATTGCCCATAGAGCCTGTGGGCACGAAGAGCGCGGCTTCTTTCTCGAACATCTCGGCGGCGCGCTCCTGCAAGCGGTTGACGGTCGGGTCTTCGCCGTACACGTCGTCGCCCACCTCCGCGTCCATCATCGCGCGCCGCATCGCGGGCGTCGGCTTCGTCACTGTGTCGCTGCGTAAGTCAATCATAAACTCAGGAGTCAGGGGTCAGAATACAGGAGTCAGGAGAAAAGAGAATCGGTGAATGCGGTCTAGCTTTTTCCCATTCCGACTCCTGAGTTCTGACTCCTGTATTCTGCCCTTCTCAGACGAACGTCACGAAAACTTCGTTGGAAAAAAGCGCGCCGGAGGCCGTCAGGCGCAGCAGGTCGTCGTCCAGTTCTATCAATCCGGCCTCGCTCAAGCGCGCCAGGTCGTCCGCGTACTCGTCGCGCAGGTCCGCGCCGAAGAGCGCGCGGTACTCCGCCAGGCTCACGCCACGCATCAGGCGCAGGCCGAGAAAGATAGTTTCGGCCCGCGCGGCCCG
>DATFCB010000046.1:0-8971 GCA_035253525.1 Pyrinomonadaceae bacterium
CTAAGAAAAACGAGGTTTTCTCCGCCCCGTCGCCCTCTCAAGTTTTTCTCAATGCCGGTGAGTAAATTTGTGTGCGTTGGTTCGCGCAAAAGACCGTTCGTCAGGCCCGGACACCGGAGAAGAAAGACCATCATGAAGAGAATCATCACCACCGCAATCGTCGCTCTCATCCTTTGCTCCGCGCTCGCCTCGGCGCGCGCCGCGACCTTGAGCCCCACGCTCCAGGAGCAAATTGCCGGACAGTCCGACGGCGTGAGCCTCGGCCTCGTCATCATCGCTTTCAAAACGAGCGACGGATTGAAGTCTTCGCACCTCGACAGCTTGCGCAGCCTGGGAATCACGGGCGGCTACACTTTCAAGAACCTGGGCATGGTCGCCGCGCCCGCGACCGTCGCGCAGGTCAAGGCGCTCGCGGCTAATGACTCGGTGCGCTCGGTCTGGTCTAACGACCCGCTCCAATACTACATGGATCAGGCGCGCGTGCTCGCGGGCGTGGACCGCGTGCGCCGCGACGCCGCGATGACGGCGGCCAACGGCGGCCTCCCTGTCTCGGGCAAGGGCGACTTCTCGGTCATGGTCATAGACTCCGGCGTTGACGCCACGCACAACGACCTCAAACTGGGCCAGACCGTCATCCAGAATGTGCAGGTGCTGACGCACGACACGACGACCGCAGGGACGGGCCTTCACGATTTTGTGCCACTCGCCTACGTCGAGGACGTGCCGAACACGGACCAGTCCGTCGGCCACGGTACGCACTGCGCCGGCATCATCGCGGGCTCGGGCGTGCGCTCCGGCGGCCGCTATGCGGGCGTCGCGCCCGGTGTCAAACTCATCGGCGCGGGCCTCGGCGCGGGGATCGCCGTACTCAACGCCATCGGCGCGTGGGAGTGGGCCGTGGCGAATCAGTTCCGCTACAACATCCGCGTCATCTCGAATTCTTACGGCAACTTCGCGCCCTACAGTCCAGACGACCCCATCAACATCGCCAGCAAGACGCTCTACGACCGCAACGTGGTCATCCTCTTCGCGGGCGCGAACTCCGGCCCGGGCAAAGGAACCTGGAACCGTTACGCGAAAGCGCCCTGGGTCATCGGCGTCGCCAACGGTCATAAAGAGGGGGGCTTAGCCAACGGCAGCTCTCGGGGCTTGCCGCGCGAGGAGCGCCTGGGCAACACGGACCCCCTGGACGACTTCGACGCGCCGACCATCACCGCGCCCGGCCACGGCCGCGAGTTCCCGAACAACACGAAGTTCACGACCGCACTCGTCTCCGTGCGCTCGACCACGAATCTGACCGCCAACGGCGGCGCGAACGACCAGGAGATTCCCGTCGCCTTCATCCCGTTCTACACGCAGATCGAAGGCACTTCGATGGCGACGCCATTCGTCGCGGGCACAATCGCGCTGATGATTGACGCGGACCCGACGCTCTCGACCGACCCTGACTTGATGACGGATCCGCTCAACCGCGTGGACGACTTCAAACGCATCCTGACTCAGACTGCCACGCGCATGCCCGGCCGCGAGGACTACGAGGTCGGCGCGGGTTACGTCAACGCTTACGCGGCCGTGGACGCCGTCTTCAATCGCTCGAAGGCTTACGGCTCGTTCGTCAACCCGGCGTTCAACGTGCAGTTCGACACCGTCGCCACGGACGCGCCCTTCAGCATCACTTATAACCCGGTTGCGACGGCCGGCCCGGACTCGCCGAACGCCGTCCCGCTCACGGTCGAAAATGGCACAGACGTGCTGGACGTTTTCGCCGCCGTCAGGTTCCAGGGCACGACCAATCCGGTCGGCATAGTGCTGACGGACCCCGAAGGCAAGACCTATTCGAGCGGCGTAGGGCTCCCGCTCCTGAACGCGCCGACTCGGCAGGTCGTCGTCAAGAAGCCCACGCCCGGTCAGTGGGTGTTAGAGGTTCGCGGCGCGCGCTGCGCGACCACTCAGGGCGTTACCACGCCGTGCATCCCGACCTCCGGCGCTGGTGCGCCTGCGGCCGTGACCGGCACGATCACCAAGAAGCGCGTTACCATCGCGCCGGCCATCCCTGACATACAGAACCATCCGGCGCAGGCGCAGATCGAACTCGCCATCTTCAACCGCCGCATTGACGCGTTCTCAGACAACTCGTTCCAGCCGAACGCGTCGGTCACGCGCGAAGACTTCGCGCGCACTCTCGCGCTCAACGTCCCGCTCCGCCAGACGCTCGGCCGGACGCAGAAGTTCGCGGACGTTACGGCGGACTTCGCGGCCGTCGCCGAGGCCGTCACGGCCAAAGGCTCCACCTTGCGCGACTTCTACACGGGCGAAAGCGCCTCGGCCCCCGCCGGCCTGATGACGGCCGCAGGCTCGGCCTTCAACCCGGCCGGCACAGTCAATCGCCTGGACCTGGCCGTCGCCTTCGTCCGCGCCCTCGGCCTCGACGCGGAAGCCCGCGCGAAAACTGGCACAGCCGTCATAGACCCGACGAGCGGGCAGCCCGTCATCGAGAACGCGCAGATTCCGACGGAGCTTCGCGGCTACGTGCAGATAGCGATTGACAAGGGATTTTTGGAAGTCTACCAGGCGTCGGTCGAGCAGACGCCGACGGGCTTCGTCGCGCGTCCCGGCCCGCGCGTCGAGCCGAACGCGCTTGTGACGCGCGCCGCGCTCGCGGCCAAGTTGAATCTCTTCGCCCAGCGTTTCGTCGCCGGGAATTAAAACCCTCGCCCCACGAAGCGCGGACGCCGCCTAAGGGGGGAGCGGCGTCTGCGCGCTCCCGGACTCTTCGAGGCGGGAAAGAGCGTAAAGGCCCCTTCGCTAGTTATCTCTAAAACTTTTGGAAAAGATTCCTGGAGACCATTTTCATGTTCGATAAAATTATCAAGCTCCGTTCCGCTCTGGTTGTTCTCGTCCTCCTTGTCGTCGCGGCCGTCCTGCTCTACGGGACGGCGACGATTCCCGTCAACGCGGACATTGGCACAACTTCGCTCATCGTGGAGCTACGCGACGACCCCGCGGCCGTCTACAAGGCCAGGACCGAAAAGGCCGGAGGCCGTGTTTCGGACGAGCAACTGCAAGCCTACCGCGATAAGGTGCGCGCCGCGCAGGATCAATTCCTGAGTGAACTCAAGGGCCGGGGCGTCTCCTTCCGTGTGGACGGCGTGGACGTGAAAGGCTTCGACGGCGCGAGCATGGGCCGCGTCGAATACCGCAACACGCTCGTCCTGAACGCCGTCACGCTCATCGTGCCGAAGTCAGCGGTGGCGCTTGTCAGAAGCATGCCGCAGGTCAAGAGGGTCGAACCCAACCGCGAACTGAGGCTCCTCCTCCAAAAGAGCGTTGACTACATCAACGCGCCGGCCGCTTACGGCCAGGTCCAGGAACTCTCCGCCACGGACGACAACCGCGAGGGCTACGAAGGCCAGGGCATCAACGTCGCCGTCCTCGACACGGGCATTGACTGGACGCACGAGATGTTTGGCGGCGACCCGACGCCGCCGCGCCACGGCCTCGCGCCTGCGGTGGCCGCGCTCAACTCGAACAAGAAAGTCATCTACTACCTGCCGCTCACGGGCACAGTTGACGACTTCGGCCACGGGACGGCGGCCGCGTCGAATATCGCAGGCTATCTGGGCTTCGCGCCCGGCGCGGACAAGCTGCCCGGCACGGCCGACGACATACGCCTGCACGGCGTCGCGCCGCAGGCCCGCCTGATGGGATACAAAGTCTGTGCGGCGGTCGGTAGCTGCCTGACGGCCGCGACCAATCTAGCCATCGAGGACGCGGTCAGTCCGCGCACTTTGAGCTTGCAGCCGAAGCCTGTCGCTCACGTCATCAATCTCAGCCTGGGCGGCTCGGGCGGCCCCGACGATAGCTCGGCCGTCGCCGCGAGCAACGCCGCGCTCTTAGGTACGACGGTCGTCGCTTCTGCGGGCAACGAAGGCCCAGGCGAAAACACCGTCGGCTCTCCGGCCGCGGGCCGCCACGTCATCGCCGTCGGCGCGAACAACGAACCAGCGGGCGGCTCGAATACTGTTGACGTTGTCAGCGGCGGGCGCACGCAGATGATCGCCAACCTCCTGGACGGCGCGACGCCGCCGAGCGCGGACATCACACAGAACTACGTCTACTGCGGCCTGGCCGAGACGCCGGACCAGGTTCCCGATTCCGTCAACGGCCGTGTCGCGCTCATCGAGCGCGGCGGCAGCGTCAACACTCCCGAAGGCTTGCCGACCAGCGCGGGCACTGGGCTCTTCTCGAACAAGGCGGCCTTCGCCTTCGCCAAGGGCGCAGTCGCCGTCATCATCTACAACAACGTTGACGGCGAGCTTTCTTCGGCCACCGTGCGCGCCTCGACGCTGCCGGTCGTAGGGATGTCGAAAGAGAACGGACTTTATCTCAAGTCGCTCATCGGCTCTGACGCGGTCGGCGCTGTTTCCGCGAAGCAGATTCGCTTGAACAAGACACTCCTCTTCAACCCGCAGATGGCGGACTTCTCTTCGCGCGGCCCCGTACAAGGGTTGGGCCAGGTGAAGCCGGACGTGACGGCCCCAGGCGTCGCCATCCTCTCCGCGACCGTGCGCGTCGGCAGCGCGGACGCCAACACCGCCACGATGTTCGACCCGACGGGCTACATCCCGGCGAGCGGCACGAGCTTCTCCGGCCCGCACGTCGCGGGCGCGGTCGCGCTCGTCAAGCAGGCTCACCTGGACTTCACGCCCGACCAGATTCGCGCCGCGCTGATGAACACTTCGACCAACCTGCGTAACGCGTCGCGCGTGCCCAAATCGGACGGCCCTGGAGCCGACTCGATTATTGAACAGGGCGCAGGGCTCGTTGATGTGGCGGCGGCCATTCGTGCGAAGGCGCTGATGGGCGTCGAGGGCGACGGCGTCGTCGAGCCTTCGATTCTCGCCAGCCACTCGTTCGGCGAGATGCCTATTTTGAACAACCGCATCGCGAACACGCGCAGCATCACCGTCACCATCAAGGACACGTCGGGCCAGGGCGGGACTTACAACTTGACGACCGCGAACAACCGCTTCTTCGACCTTGAAGGCGCAAGCGCCGGCGTCAGCCCGTCGAGCGTGGAAGTTCCGGCGGGAGGCAGTGTCACTTTCACCGCGACGGTCACGATTGACGGCGACAAGGTGCGCGACACTTCCACGCCGAAGCAGTTCCAGTGGTACGTCGTGGCGAAGCGCGCGGGGAGCACGGAGACTTTGCGCGTGCCCATGTACCTGCGCGCGCTCCCGACCGTTCCCGCGGGCGCGGCCGCCTCGCAGACCGAAACTTTTACCGGCACAGTTTTGGCCGGTGACACGGGCGCGCAGACCACCGAGGGCGTCACCTACGTTGACCAGCCGTTCAACGTCGGCGCGGCGACTCTCAAGGTTGACGCCACGCTTGATTTTCCGACGGACGACGGCGTCACGGACCTGGACCTGTATCTCTACGACGCGAGCGGCAACGAGGTCGCGAGTTCCGCGAACGCGGGCGGGCCTGAGAGTTTGAGCGCCAACGTCGCGGGCGGAGGCGTCTACACCTACCGCGTCGTCGGCTGGTCGAACGCCGCGACCGCGTACACGCTCACGAGCACTCAAAGCCTCGGCGGAGCGCCGCCCGTCGTGCAGGCGTTTGCCGGCGACTTCACGGACGCGCAAACGCGCCGCATCGATTTCGACGGCAACTACACTTTGAGCTGGCAGCCGCAGGGCGAGGTCATCAGGTACGAGATTGAGGAAACGACCGACGGCACGAACTACGCGGTCATTCGGCAGGTCGAAGGCAACGTGACGAGTCTTACTTTCGAGAACGTCGCGAACGGCACGCGCGGCTACCGCGTGCGCTCGATTACGCCCGGCCGCATCGGCTTCTTCGTGACGATTCCGAGCAACGTCGAGAGCGTCACCGTTGACCGGCGCGGGAAGGTGGACATCACGCCGACGACGCAGTCTGCTATCTCGAACGTCTCGTTCGTGAATGGCCTCTTCAGCCTCGACGTTGACCTGACGAACAACTCGTCCTCTGCTTACGTCCCGCTGGTCGAATTGAACATCGTCGGCGTCAACTCCGCCTCCGGCACGGTCGTCGTCGCCAACGCCGAGAACAATGCTAACGGCAAGAGCGCACAGACCGCGGCCTTGTTCGGCTACTCGAATTTGTTGGGCGCGGATCAGCAGTTCACGCCCGCCGAGAAGACCGGCAAGCGGACCATACAGTTCCGCGACACTGCGGCCGAGATGTTCAGTTTCGACGCGGTCGTCACCGCCTACCAGAACGGCGGCACGGGCGCGGGCGGGGGCTCGACGGCGGGCGCTACAAGCACTTCGGGCACGGCAAGCGGCGGCTCGGCGCTCGGGCTGCCGGGCTTGCCTAAACTGATGCGCTTCACCGTCAACCCGCTGACCAAAACGGTCACGGCGAAGCGACTTTAAAGGGATGAGGGATGAGGGATGAGGGATGAATGAAAGCCTTTGAATCACAGATTCGGTGAGCGATTCACTCAACCCCTTTCATCCCTCATCCCTCACGGGTTTGGCGCGAGATGTCGGTTCCTCGCCCCAAGCGGCGTCGCCGTCGTAGGCGTCGCCACTTGCCCCGCCGGCCCGGCACGAGAAGCTCATCGGGTGCGTCTCAAGCCGGGCCGGCTTAAAGAAACTGGAACCACGAAGACACACGCGCACGACACGAAGTAAGCATAGCCTTTCGCGTCTCTTCGTGTTGCTTCGTGGTTCCTGACTTTTCGCTGAAAATGATTAGACCCTGGGGGTCACCAGCTTTCTTCTTTATCATCCGGCCTCGTTCTGCTAGAGTGTGAGTCGTTTTTCCAAGCCCTCTATGATTCCCCTTTTGACTGTCGGCACGCCCCGTTAGTGTGCCCTGAATAATCACGGAGCAGGAATGGCCGAGCGGAATAAAAAGTTGAAGGCGCTACTGGTTTACCCGGAATTCCCGAACACTTATTGGAGCTTCAAGCACGCGCTGCCTTTCGCCGGCAAGCGCTCGGCCTACCCGCCGCTCGGCCTCCTGACACTCTCCTCTATGCTCCCCGCGACCTGGGAGAAGCGGCTCGTTGACATGAACGTCCGCCGCTTGCGCGACTCGGACCTACAGTGGGCCGACATAGTCTTCGCGAGCGCCATGATCGTCCAGCAGGACTCTCTGCGCGGTGTCATTGACCGCTGCAAGGCTCTGGGCGTGCGCGTCGCCGTCGGCGGCCCCTTCGTCTCCACCGGCATGGAACACGTCGCGGACGCAGACTTTCTTTTTCCGGGCGAAGCCGAAACGACTGTGCCGGAATTCCTGCGCGACCTCGAAATGGGAGTGCCGCAGCACGTCTACCAGACGGACCAGAAGCCGGACCTGACGCGCTCGCCCATCCCGGACTTCTCGCTCGTCGAGATGAGCCGCTATTCTTCGATGGCGATTCAGTATTCGCGCGGCTGCCCCTTCAACTGCGAGTTCTGCGACATCATCGAAATCTACGGGCGCGTGCCGCGCACAAAGACGAACGAGCAGATGCTGCTTGAGCTGGACGCGCTCTACCGGACGGGCTGGCGCGGGCCGCTCTTCATCGTGGACGACAATTTTATCGGCAACAAGAAGAACGTCCGGCGGCTGATGCCGGATTTGTGCGAGTGGATGGAGCGGCACAAGCACCCCTTCCGCCTCTTCACGGAGGCTTCGGTCAATCTCGCGGACGACGACGAATTGCTCTCCCTGATGAAGCGCGCCAACTTCCGCCGCGTCTTCCTCGGCATCGAGACGCCCGTCGAAGAGAGTTTGAAGGAGACGCAGAAGAGCCAGAACACGCGGCGCAGCCTCATCGAGAGCGTGCGACGGATTCAGAGTTATGGAATGGAGGTGATGGCGGGCTTCATCGTCGGCTTCGACCACGACCCCGCCGACATCTTCCAGCGCCAGATAGATTTCATCCGCGAGAGCGCGATCCCGATGGCGATGGTCGGCATCCTCTCCGCGCTCCCGGACACGCAGCTCTGGCGAAGGCTTGAGCGCGAAGGAAGACTGCTGAGCGAGGGCGCGGGCACGAACACAGAGGCGTCTTTAAACTTCGTCCCCGTTATGGACCGGCAGATTTTGATTGACGGCTACAAGAAGATCATGCGCACCATCTACAGCCCTGCGGAATACTACGAGCGCGTGCGCAACTCCCTGAAGTTCACCACCTCCACGGGCTACTCGCCGGCCAAAGCCTTCAAGAAGGAATACGTCCTCGGCTTCTTCCGCGTCCTCTTCCGGCTCGGCATGGCCGATCCCTCGCGCAAAGAGTTCTGGCGCTTCCTCCACCGCGTCTACAAAGAGCGCCGCGACCTCATCGGCGACGCGGTGGTGCTGGCCGTCATGGGCTACCACTTCCGCAAGATTACGGAGCAATACTGCGAACAGTGAGACGGCAAAATTGCCTATTGACTCGCCGCCCGATTTAGCTTAGAAGCAAACTGTAATTATTGCGGATTGCGGATTGCGGACTGCGGATTGAAAAACAGATGCTCTCTGTTCTCAAATCCGCAATCCGCAATCCGCAATCCGAAATTGAAAGAGGGACGCAGAAGATGACATACGTGGTGACAGAGTTATGTGTGGACTGCAAGTACACGGATTGCGCGGCGGTCTGCCCCGTCGAGGCTTTTCACGAGTTGCCTGACCGCCTCTACATCAACGCGGACACCTGCATAGACTGCGACGCGTGCGTGCCCGAGTGCCCGGTCGAGGCGATTTTCCCGGACTCGGCCGTGCCCGAGCAGTACGCGCACTGGACTCAGATCAACATTGACGAGGCCCCGAACTATCCGGTCATCAGCCAGAAAATCCCTGCCCTTCACGGCCCGAGCTGCACGGGGCCGGAAGAGTAATCCGGGACGAAGAGGAATCCTCCGAACAGCAGAGAGACCTTCCGCGACGCACGCACGAACGCGCGTCGCGGAAGGTCTCTTTTTGAAATCGGGCCAGTTTATGAATT
>DATFCB010000047.1:0-4300 GCA_035253525.1 Pyrinomonadaceae bacterium
CGGGCGGTCTACCTGCTGACCGCCGTTCTCTTCGTCTTCTGGAAATCGGCCTATGCGCAACCGCTCATTGACTTCTGCGACCAATGGCTCTCCCTGCCGGTTTCCAGAACTGTTGACCTCACGGACCTCATCGCACTGTCAGTCCTGCCCGCCTCCTACGCCTACGGCAACGTCAGGCGCGTGTTCCTCCCGTACAGATTTGTGCCACATTTCGTCGGCTGCGTTTCCTTGTTCGCCTTCACGGCGACGACGTACGTCAACCGCGCGAGCTACAGCGGGAAGGAGTACGCGTTCACGGAGTACAGGGCCGATTTGGTGGCGAAGGCAATGCGTATTGACGAGCGGAACGAAAACTTTAGGTTGTGGGCCGTTGATATGCCGGGCGAGAATCCAAAGTACTCCATAAATATTCGGACCGACGTTTGCAGCCACATGATTGCCCACGTCCGAATAGAGGACAAGACCCTGGGCAGCGTGGTTATTCTCGACGAGATGAGCTACGACTATGATTGTCCCAAAACCAGGGAAAACGAGGAGCGTATGCTTTACGTCTTCGAAAGAGATTTTATAACGGCCCTGCGCTTGCCCGAGCCCTTGCGCGATAAATGATCGCAACGGATTTCTCCGTAGCTCAGTTGTCGCTGAGTTGTGCCAGCGCGAGTTCGAGGAGGATGATCTTCTTGGTGCCGATGTAGAAGGATTGAATGTCGCACCACTCTGTAAGCGCGTGCGAGTCGCCGCACTGGCCCGCGCCGGTCGAGATGGCGGGGATGCCTTCACGCAGCGCCGCGCTCGAATTGTTCGAGCCCGTGTCCGTGATGGGAGGGTTCGTAAAACCCATCGCGAGGTGGACGGCCTCGGCCTGTAGGACAAGCGGCGAATTGCGGTGGCCCGGAATAATGGCCGCGGGCGTGGCCGAAATCACCTCCGTGCGGACGGTCATCCCGGCGCGCTCGGCCTCCTCCTTCACAATCGCCGCGACCTTGCTCTCCATATCCGCGATCACACCGTCACTCGTCGAGCGCAGGTCAATGGTGAACCAGGCGTCGGACGCCTTCGCGTTGACGACTTCCGATCCGCCGAGCATCCCGACGTTGAGGTTCGAGGGCGGGCTGGTCGGGACTTCTATTTCGTAGATGCGCGAGATGGCGCGCGCGAGCGGCAGCGTAGCGGAGTGTGGCGGCGTGCGCGAGCGCGTGTGGCCGCCCGGTCCGACGAAGTGGTGGCGATACCAGTTGATGCCTATCGCGCCGTAGGTGAAACCTTCGTGGCCGCCGTCGAGCGCGACGTAGTAATCAAACTTGCCCTTGTTCTCTTTGACGAAATGCTCTGCCCCGCCGAGGCTCCTCTCTTCGTCAACCGTGAAGACGAAGACGAGGTCGCCTTTCGTGCGGACGCGGGCGTGGTTGAGCGCGCGTATGCTGGCGAGCAGCGCCTCTATGTTGCGCGTGTCGTCGCCCACGCCGGGCGCGTAGATTTTCCCGTCACGGATTTTCGGGTCTATGTCGAGGCCCGGCTGAAAGACCGTGTCGAGGTGTGCGTCGAAGACGACGCGCGGGCCGCCTCCCGTGCCCTTGCGGACGGCGATCAGGTTGCCGATTGAGTCGTAGCGAATCTCGTCGAGCTTCAGTTTCTTTAAGAGCTTGAAGACGTAAGCCGCGCGCTTCTTCTCCTGCCCGGAGGGCGCGTTGACCTCCGTGATCTCCTCCCACTCGTGGAGAATCTGGTCGTGGTGCTCGTCTATGTAGTCGAAGGCGGCGCGCGTTTCAGTGCGATTCTGAATCGCTTTGACCTGTGCCAGATATTGATCGAGGTTTTGGCCCGGCGCGCTCGCGCCCGCGAGAACGAGTGAGGTGACGAGCGCCAGGGCTCGGGTTGATTTACGCATGCTCTTTTCCCGTCAGTCGAATATAATCCGCCAGACATTCTAACCCGAAACGAAATTTCCCGAAGCAATGGATTCGCCCATCAACGAGAAGGCCGAGAGCGCCCCCGCGGGCGGGACGCGCCGCGAGCGCAGAGCGGCGTTCCTGATAGACCGCGCGATAACCGTCTGGCTGTTCGCGCTGGCGATTGCCGCGCCTCACTCGATTGCGGCGACGCAATTCGCCTGGGGCTGCGGGCTCATCCTGTGGGCCGCGCGCTTCCTGTTGCGCCCGCGCCCCGCTGTGCCAAAAACCCCGATTGATTACGCGCTCCTGGGCTTTTTCGTTCTGACCGTCATCTCCGCGTTCTTCTCTTACGACCGCGCGACCTCCGTCGGCAAGCTGCGCGCGGCGAGCCTCTTCACCATAGTTTATCTGGTCGCGGGCAACGTGCACGGGCGGCGCGTCGTGCGCCTGTTGGCGCTGACGCTCATCGTCTCGTGCCTGGTGAGTGTCCTTTACACTTTCGGCGAGCGCGCAATCGGGCGCGGGATTCGCCTCGCAGGTGTCGCTCAGAACAGCCCGCTGCGCGCGGCCCTGTTCGTCAGGGAAGATAAGACTGAAGACCCGACGCCGATTCAAGACCGCGACATCATACTCGAAGTTGACGGGATACGGGTTCGGAGCCCTGAAGAGTTGGCCGCGGCTCTGGACGTTTCAAACGCGGGCGCTAGAGAAGCGGCGCTCGTCAAGATTTACCGCACAGAATGGTCGCCCGTGCTGAAGGTCCCGCGCGGACGGCTGCTCGCGGGCTCGACGCCGCTCGAACGTTTGGGCGTAAGCACTTGGTCGCGCGGGCGCGAGTGGCGCGCAAGCGGTTTTTACGGTCACTATACGACGTACGCGGAGGCGCTTCAGCTCATAGCCTCGCTCGCGCTGGGGTTGTTCATAGCCGTGCGTAAAAAGCTCGGCCCGAGCGGCGTGCTGCTTCTCGTCGCGGTGGCGGGGATGGGAGGCGCGCTCCTTTTGACGGTGACGCGCGCCTCGTGGCTTGCGTTTCTGGTTTCGGCGTTCGTCATAGTGCTGGCGGGCGCGCGCCGACGCCAAACGATAATTGCCCTCGCCGCGTGTGCGCTCCCGGTCGTCGTCGCGGGGCTGTTCGTGCTGCGGCAGCAACGCAGCGTCGGCTTCTACGACCAGCGGGACCAGTCAATCGCCTGGCGCGAGACGGTCTGGCGCGAGGGCTTCGATTTACTGACGAGCAGCCCGCGCCACTTGCTTGTCGGCGTCGGGATGGATTCTATTAAGACTCACTGGCGCGAGTGGGGCCTGTTCGACAAGGGGCGATTGCCGGTGGGCCACATGCACTCCACGCCTTTGCAGCTCGCGGTCGAGCGCGGCGTGCCAGCGCTCCTGGCCTGGCTTCTCGTCGTCTTTGTTTACGCACGCATGCTCCTGCGCCTGGCGCGAGAAGCCGAGGCGGGCGGGTGGATTGAGCGCAGCGTCGTGTTGGGCGCGCTTGGCGGGCTCGCGGGCTTCGTCACGAGCGGGATGGTTCACTACAACTTCGGCGACTCGGAAGTGGTGATGATTTTTTACTTCATCATGGGCTTGAGCCTGGTCGTGTGGAGACTGGCGCAGGTGTCATTTGAAACTTAGCTCGGAAGCCGGCTTGGACCCCGTTCTGCGAATCCCTTAATCAGCAGCCATGCCGCCAGAGCTATGTGACTGAAGGCCATCGGGACGCCCAGCAGCGTCACAGGCGGGTAACCCAGAAACAGCGGTAATGTGATGCCCGCGAAGTGAAGCAGGACGGTCAGGAGTCCGAAGGCGGCAAGGGCGCGCGGGACCAGACGGAAGCGGTACAGCAAGCCGTGTAGCAGGAAGATCCAGGCATCAATCACCAGTAGCTCTGAATAATGGACCCACCTCCTCGTCGCGCGAACCGCCTCCGAGAGCGTTTGGAAAAGTTCGTCCTGGCCGCCGGCCTGCACGTACTGCTGACTCAAAGAGAGCATGGACATCAAATGCGCGTTGTCCACCGCTTGCAGCGTAAACATGATCGCACTGACGGCCACGAGCAGGACTGCCGCTGCCGAACTGTGCTCACGAAATACCGGAAACGCCGCAACGGAGAGGCCGATTGTCAGCGCGCAATTCGCAAACAAGAGGAACACGGCCACCTTAATCTGAGGGGCGCTCCCCGCCGCGTTGGAAAGAAAGCCCGCCGTCGCCATAGGGTGCAACAAGACGAAGGGCACTATCAGTCCGGCTAACTGCAAGACCAACAGTAGGCCGATAATTTGGCCCATCCTCTTTGCGGGTCTCATCTTCAATGACACTCTTCCGCTCTCCCTTTCTAACAATAGAACGGAATAGAGGGTGCGTTATTAACACGTTGCCGTCACGTGATGAGAATGCCCCTGCACGATTAA
>DATFCB010000048.1:0-7519 GCA_035253525.1 Pyrinomonadaceae bacterium
ATTCCGACGTTCGTCCAGTTGGCGTGGCGGTCGTTCAGCTCGTTAGTCCGCACGGAGAGTTCGTTGGCGTAGACCTTGTAAGTGACGCGCAGCTCGCGCGCGCCCCGCGTCTCGACGCGCCAGGTGTTCTTGTTCGTTTTGGCCCAGGAAAGCGCGCGCCCGCTAGCGGCGTCCGTGGCCTCGAAGTCCTGCACGTGGCGCTCGAACTCGCGAATCAAGTAGGAGCCGGGAGCCCAGACGGGCATGACGAGGTTGACCTGCGCGGGGAGCCGCGACATGGCAACGCGCATCTCGACTTCGAGCAGGTGCGTGTGCGGCCTGGGCATGGAGACTGTGAAGCGTATGTCAGGCTGCGCGCCCGTGCGACGGTCCTGTGCCGTGGCGGCGTAGGCTGTGAGGAACAAAAACGCGGCCAGTGTCAGACGGGCGACGCGTGAGTTGAACGGGCGCATCCTGTATGTCCCTTTGCAATTTGATTTCGGGAGAGCTTCCGGCGAGAATCTTACTAAAAGCATGGGCCGGAATACAGGAGAAAGAAGATGGCAATCATCAGTTGCACTAATTGCGGGACTAAGAATCGTGTGGACGAGGGGGCTGCCCGTCAGTTGCAGCCCGTCTGCGGAAAGTGCGGGGCGGCGCTCGACCTGAGTGCGGCCACGGCCGGCGACAAGCCGATCACGGTGACGGACGCGACGTTCGCGAGCGAGGTCTTGGAAGCGCGCGGCGTCCCCATCCTCGTGGACTACTGGGCCGAGTGGTGCGGCCCGTGCCGCATGGTCGCGCCCGTTCTGGACGAGCTGGCGGCGGAATCGCAGGGGCGCTACCGCATCGCCAAATTGAACATTGACGAGAACCCGCGCACCGCCGCGCAGTACAACATACGCAGCATCCCGACCATGCTCGTCTTCAAAGACGGCGCAATCATTGACCGCATCGTCGGCGCGCAGCCCAAACAGGCCATCGCGGCGCGACTGAGGTAAGGGATGAGGGATGAGGGATGAATGGTTGAGTCACGGCGTCAAGTGAATCTTTCATTCAACCCCTTTCATCCCTCATCCCTCATCCCTCATCCCTTTTTATGAAACGCTCTCCGCTTCTCGTCATCTTCGTCACGGTCTTCATTGATCTGATAGGCTTCGGGATCGTCATCCCGGTGCTGCCGTTCTACGTGGAGGGGACGAAGTTCAACGCCAGTCCGAGCACGGTCGGGCTGCTCTTTGCCTCCTACTCCGTCATGCAGCTCCTTTTCACGCCCGTCCTCGGGAGACTGTCGGACAGGTACGGCCGCCGTCCCATCCTGCTCGTCAGCTTAATTGGCACAGGCGTCGGCTTTCTCATCCTCGGCTTTGCGACGACGCTCTGGATGCTCTTCGCGGGGCGCATCATTGACGGCATCTCGGGCGGCAACATCTCGACGGCGCAAGCCTACATCGCCGACGTGACCACACCGCAGGAGCGCGCGAAGGGGATGGGCCTTATCGGCGCGGCCTTCGGGCTGGGCTTCATTTTCGGCCCGGCCATCGGCGGCATCTTGAGCCGCTGGGGCGTGCACGTTCCCTTCCTCTTCGCCGCCGGCCTGGCCTTCGCCAACGCCGCCCTGCTCTACTTCACGTTGCCCGAAACAGTCACGCCGGGCCACCCCGCGCGCGCATCGGCCGCGCGCGCGGGCCGCTGGTCGCAACTGGCGCGCGCGCTCAAAAAGTCCAGGCTCGCACTCATCCTCGTCATATACTTTCTCTTCGTCACGGCCTTCTCGATCATGACGACCACGTTCGGGCTGTTCACGATGTATCGCTTCGGCTACGACGCGCACGACACGGGCTGGCTCTTCGTCTTCGTCGGCGTCATCGGTGCCGTCATACAGGGCGGCTTGATAGGGCGGCTGGTCAAGCGTTTCGGCGAGATGCCGCTGGTGGTGGCGGGCGCGCTCATGTTCAGCGCGAGCCTCTTCTTCATCCCGTTCACGGGGCCGCAGACCGGCGTCATTACGCTGCTCCTGGTCGGCGCGACGTTCAGTGTCGGCAACTCGCTCTCGACGCCCGCGCTGACGGGACTCGCCTCGAAGAGCGTGGGCCGCGGCGAGCAGGGCGGCGTGCTCGGCGTCACGCAGTCCGTCGCCAGCCTCTCGCGCACCGTCGGCCCGCTCATCGCCTCGTCCCTGATTTACAGCGCGGTCGCCACAATGGGCCACGACCAGAAGCTGCACGAGATGAGCGACCACTCTTTGCGCGTCACGTTCTGGGCCGCCTCCGTCATCATGTTCGTGGCCTTCCTGCTTGCCGTCTATTTCGCGCGCGCTCACGCCGAGAGCTACGACCTCGGCGGCCACGTCTCCGAGCCGGCCAAAAGCTGAGAAAAGCAGATATTAGATGTAAGATGCTGGATGTCAGTCACTAACATCCAGCATCCAGCATCTGACATCTGTTTTTTATGCGTCCAATCGGCAAGTCAATGGAGGAATACGGGCGGGGCGTCATCGGCGGATTAATCTTCAGCCTGCCGCTGCTCTACACGATGGAAGTCTGGTGGGCGGGCTTCAGCGCGCACCCGTTTCACCTGATGCTCTACGTCGCCGCGACCTTCAGTCTGCTGCTCGGCTACAACTACTACGCGGGCATACGGCACGACGCGAACTGGTTGGAGGTGGTGATAGATTCCGTGGAGGAGCTGGGCCTGGGGCTCTTGATTTCGGCGTCTGCTCTCCTGCTCCTGGGGCGCGTCTCGCTGGACATGACGGCGCGCGAGATCGTCGGCAAGATTGTCATCGAGGCGATGACCGTCGCCATAGGCGTGTCGGTCGGCACGGCGCAACTCGGCGGCACGAACGGCAACTCCGACACGGGCGAGGGGCCGAGCGGCGCTCAAGGCAACGCACACTTCGGCGGGCAACTCGTCATAGCGCTCTGCGGCGCTGTGCTCTTCGCCGCCAACGTCGCGCCGACCGAAGAGATCGTCATGATCGCCTCTGAAATTTCTTCGTGGAAGCTCCTCTTGCTGGCGCTCATCTCGCTCGTGCTCGGCGCGGTCATTCTCTTCCGTATAGATTTCACGTGCGCGCAGAGGTTGTCGCCGTCCACGGGTCCGGCGGCGGTCGTCATCGGCTCGGTCATCACTTACGCCATCGCCCTCGCCGCGAGCGCCATGATCCTCTGGTTCTTCGGCCGCTTCGACGGACAAAGCCTCATCACCTGTGTTGCACAAACGGTCGTGCTCGGCGTGGCGGCCACGCTCGGCGCGTCGGCAGGGCGTCTGCTCTTACAATCGAGATGAAAAAGAAGAAGAAGCTGCAAAAGAATTGGTTCGAGTGGGCCGTCTTCGCAATCGGCCTCGCGCTCGTCGCCGCCACGCTCGCTTATCTTGCTTACGACGCCGCGACCATCACGGACGCGCCGCCCAGCATAGAAGTCCGCGCGGGCGAGCCTCTACAGCGCGAGCACAACTTCATCGTCCCCGTCACGCTCGTCAACCACGGGGACCAGACGGCCGAGGGCGTGATGGTCGAGGTCGTGCTCGAAAGCGGCGGCCAGGTAGGTGAGCGCGCGGAGTTCACCGTCGCCTTCCTCCCGCGCCGCTCCACGCGCGAAGGCTGGGCCGCCTTCCAAACCGACCCGCGCACCGCCGAACGCATCAGAGCGCGCGTGACGGGCTACGAGAAGCCTTAGAGCGGCTTTCGTTGAAACGAAAGAA
This sequence comes from Pyrinomonadaceae bacterium, assembly GCA_035253525.1. Classification (GTDB taxonomy): domain Bacteria; phylum Acidobacteriota; class Blastocatellia; order Pyrinomonadales; family Pyrinomonadaceae; genus QHXM01. The sequence goes on from DATFCB010000048.1 coordinate 3,688, forward strand.
AGGAGCAGAAGAATCATGGCGCGAAAGAAATCAGGCGGCTTCAGCGCAATGCTCGAACGATTTTCACACCAGGCGACAAATTGGGCCGGTAGCTCCTGGGCATTCATCGTCGCTTTGAGTGTCATCATTGTTTGGGGAGTGACGGGGCCGATTTTCAAATTCTCGGACACGTGGCAACTCGTCATTAATACGGGCACTACTATCGTGACCTTCCTGATGGTGTTTCTCATTCAGCGCACACAGAACAAGGACGCGCTCGCCATACATTTGAAGCTCAACGAAATCGTGGCGGCGCTCGACGGCGCGAGCAATCGGCTGATTGATGTTGAAGACCTGACGGAGGGTGAAATCGAGTTACTTCACAGGCACTACCGGAAGCTCGCGGCGATGGCAAAGCATGACATCAAACTCACCCAGTCGCATTCGATTGAGGAGGCTGAAGAGCGCCACAAACGGAAGCACGGGAAGAAGCGGGCCGATAAATCATAGCGGGCGTCCGGCAATCGGGTCAGACATCCTGCTTCATTCGTTCTGTAACGACACTTCCAGCCGCTCAAGTCTTACTTCTTACCAGATAGAGGGCAGCGCGGCTTCGTCCAACTCCAGCAACTCGCCGTTGGTCAGGATGTGCTTGACGGTCGCCCCGCGCTCGCGCAGCGGCACGGAGAGGAGGCCGACGCGGTGGCAGTTGGCGCGCGGCCGCGCGTGGCTGGTCAACGGCTGCGACTCGGAGCACATGATGGCGACGCGCACCTCGGAGGCCAGTTCCATGATGCGGTCAAGCCCGCGCTCAAGGTCCGGCGTCGGCGCGACCACCTTGCCGCCGCACTCCGGCAAGTGCTCGTAGCCTATGCCCTCGTCGCGCAACAACTCTTCGAGGACGCGCCCGTTGTACTGCGGCCAGCGCGAGCGCGCGACACTCCGCACGTCGCACACCAGACTGACCTCGTGCCGCCGCAGCAGCTCAAGGAAATAATCGAACGGGTGACGGCCGTGGCCGATGGTGTAAACGACAGGCATAACGATGCGGCGCGGACGTTCCTGAACCAATCAACGGTCCTTCTCAATCTGTCTAAGGACTGGAAGCGCGCCGATGCTTCTCACGTTGAGCTTTCTTTTCGTCATCGGTCGCCTCACTTTCTCAGCAGGCCGTCGAAGAAATCCTGTACGCGCCGCCAGGCATCCGCTGCGGCCTCCGGGTTGTAGACTTCGGGCCGCGTGTCGTTGAAGAAAGCGTGGTCCGCGTCGTAGCTGACGACCTCCACGGGCAGTTTGTGCCTGTGCGCGGCCTCTTTCAGTTCGTTGACCTTCTCGGGCGTGATCCAGTTGTCGCGCGCGCCCGCGATGAAGAGTGTCGGGACGGTCAACTGTGCCAGCTTCTCTTCTTCGGGGATGTCGCCGTAGAAGGGGGCAGAGGCCGCCAGTTCGTGTAGCTCGCAGGCGGCGCGCAGGGCGAAGATGCCGCCCATGCAGTAGCCTGTGATGCCGACTCGCTCGGCGTCGTATTTGCTGCGCACTTCGGAGAGCGCGGCGCTGATGGTGCTCATGCCGTCTTCGATGGCGAGTTCATGCATCAGGCGCGAGGCTTCCTCCGCGTCTTTGGTAATCTTGCCGCGATAGAGGTCCGGCGCGACGGCCGTGTAGCCTTCTGTGGCGTAGCGCGCGCAGAGGTCGCGAATGTGGTCGTTGATGCCCCACCATTCCTGTATGAGAATGACGGCGGCGCTGCTCGCACTTTCGGGGAGCGCGACGTGCGCGGTCGTCGCGCCGTGCGGGGTTTGGAGGTCGAGCGTTTCTGTCTTCATCTTCGGCCGGTTCCTTTGTTGGGAAGATTTTTGCGTGACGATTATAGCGATTTTCGTGAGAGTTGAAAGACGCCGGAAGTTCAGTTTCACGCAAAGGCGCAAAGTAAAAACCGAAGGCGCAAAGAGTTGACTCAAGCCTTTGCGTCTTACGTCTTACCTTTGCGCCTTTGCGCGAAACTTCTACTGTATAAATTGCGCCGTTCGGTGATATAACAGTGCGCGCTCCCCTATCCTGGTTTACCGCGACACTAAAGATGCGACGCACCTTTTTAATCTCGCTCATCACTCTCTCGCTGCTCTTCAACGCCGCGCCCTCCGGCACGCAGACGCGGCGCGCGGTCACGCTCCTGCTCACCAACGGCAAGGTCTTCACGGCCGACGCGCAGGGGACAATCGCTCAAGCCGTCGCCATCGAGAAAGACCGCATCGTCGCCGTCGGCACGGACGCGTCGATTAAGGCGCGCTACACCGGCGCGCGCACCGTTGACCTGAAGGGCAAACTCGTCACGCCCGGCTTCAACGACGCGCACATACATTTCCTGGGCGGCGGGTTCTCGCTCCTGCGCGTTGACCTGATCGGCGCGAAGACGCTCGAAGAGGCCAAACAGCGCATCGCAGCCAAGGTGAAGGAACTGCCCACGGGCTCCTGGATTCTGGGGCGCGGCTGGGACCACACGCTGTGGGGCGGCCAATGGCCCACGCGCGCCGACCTGGACGCGGTCGCTCCGAATAACCCTGTCTTCGTCCAACGCGTTGACGGCCACGTCTCCTGGACAAATTCGCTGGCGCTGCAAAAGGCCGGCGTGACGCGCGAGACGCGCGCTCCCGAGGGCGGCGAGATTCTGCACGACGAGCGTGGCGAGCCGACGGGGATTCTCAAAGAGACAGCGGGCCAACTCGTCTCGCGCGTCGTCCCGCAGCCGACGCCCGCCGAGATGTTGCAGGCGTTGGAGCGCGCGCTCCTTGAAGCGCGGCGCTACGGGCTGACCTCGATTCAGGATAACTCCGGCTACAGGACGACCATGCTCTACCGAGAGCTTCTGAAGCAGGACAAGCTCACGGTGCGCGTCGCCGAGTGGCAGGACTTCGAGGACTCGGTCGAAGAGTTGAAACGCCAGCGCGCCGAGTTCGCGACCTTCAAGGACGACCCCTTGCGCCTGCGCCTGACCGCGCTCAAGGGTTACGTTGACGGCACGTTGGGGTCGCGCACAGCCGCGATGCTCGCGCCGTTCGCGGACGACCCGAAGAATAGCGGCATCCCGCGCCGCCCGCCTGAAGAACTCACGAAGATGATCCTTGAGCGAGACAAGGCGGGATTTCAGATCGCGCTTCATGCCATCGGCGACCGCGCGAACCGCATGGCATTGGATGGGTTTGAACAGGCAGAAGACAGAATGCGTTTGCTAATGACGTTCGCATACGGCGGTCCCGCACCAAAAATCCAGAAACGTCATCGTGTCGAGCACGCGCAGGTCGTCGCCCCTTCGGACTTCGCGCGCTTCGGCAAGCTCGGCGTCATCGCTTCCATGCAGCCGTCGCACGCCATCTCGGACAAGCGTTGGGCGCAGGACCGTTTGGGCGAGTACCGCGTGCAGGGTGCGTACGCCTGGCACATGATGCAAGCCTTCAACGTGCACGTCCCCTTCGGCACGGACTGGCCCGTCGAGCCGATCAACCCTTACCTCGGCCTCTACGCCGCCGTCACGCGCCAGAGCACGGAGGGCGACCCCGCGGGCGGCTGGTGGCCGCAGGAGCGCCTCTCGATGGCGGACGCCATCCGCTGCTACACGGCCGAGAGCGCTTACGCCTCTTTCGAGGAGAAAGAAAAGGGCCAAATCGCGCCCGTCCTGCCGGGCATCATCGTCCCGGCCGACGCCAAGTCGCTGACCATCGGCGCCGACGGCACGGTGAGCGTCACCACCGCCGCCAGCGCCACGCCCACGACGCTGGGCCAGCTGCAGTTGGCGAACTTCATCAACCCGCCGGGCCTGGAATCGCTGGGCGGCAACCTGTACGCGGAGACCGTC
>DATFCB010000049.1:0-4077 GCA_035253525.1 Pyrinomonadaceae bacterium
TGCGCTTCGGCGCGGTCGAGGCGGACGTGCTCTGGCCCACGCGCGCGCAAGACTCAAGCGAGCCTTCCGGCAACAACGACTCCTTAGTGCTCCGCCTGCGCTACGGCCAACGCACTTTCCTCCTGACCGGCGACATCGAACGCCAGGCCGAAGCCGCGCTCGTGAATGACCCTGCCGAGCTACGCTCCGATGTCGTCAAGGTCGCGCATCACGGCAGCAAGACATCTTCCATGGAGGCTTTCGTCAAAGCCACGCACCCGTCCTACGCCGTCATCTCCGTCGGCCTTGATTCAGTCTTTGGTCACCCGCACCAAGAAGTAGTCGAACGCTGGCGAGCCTCCGGCGCACAAGTCCTCACCACCGGGCAGCGCGGCACCATCACCATCAGCACAGACGGCACCGACCTGAAAGTGGAAACGCTTGTAAAGCAGTGATAAGTGATAAGTGATAAGTGATAAGTAAAAGCAACCGTCTTTACTTATCACTTATCACTTATCACTTATCACTTCTCTTGTATCCGAAGCGTTCGAGCAGGGCCTGGCCTTCGGGGCCGAGGACGTAGGAGACGAAGCTTTGGGCGGCGTCGTGTTGGTGGGAGTCTTTGACGACGGCTATCGCCTGGTCAATCGGATGGTGCAGGCGCTCGTCAACTTCGATGATGCGGCCTTCGTTCGGTTTGACGAGGGCGCGCGGGATGAAGGCCGCTTCGGCGTTGCCGGTCGCGGCGTACTGCCGTGCCTGCGAGACGTTCTGTCCGTAGATGACTTTCGGCTCGATTTGCGTCCAGAGGTTGAGCGCGCGCATGGCCTCGACAGCGGCGCGGCCGTAAGGCGCGACATCCGGCTTCGCGACGGCGACACGCTCGACCTCCGGGCGCGCGAGGTCTTCGAGGCTACCCACGGCGAGCGTGCTCCCAGGCGGAATCCAGAGAACGAGGCGGCCGCGCGCGTAAACTTTATTCGTGCCGGGCGTGATGAGCCCGAGGCCGTTGAGGCGTTCGACGTGCTCCACGTCAGCCGAGGCGAAGACATCGAACGGCGCGCCGTTCTCGATCTGCCGCGCCAGGTCCGCGGTCGCGCCGAAACTGAAGGTCACGCGTATCCCTGTGCGCGCCGTGAACTCTTTCCCCAATTCCGCGAACGCGTCCGTCAGGTTTGCCGCCGCCGCGACCGTTATCTCGGGACGCGCACCCCGATTCTCATCAGACGCACCGCGCGAACAACCGAGCGAAGAAGCGATGATTAAAGAAAAGCTGACGAAGAGAGAAACGGGAAGGTGAACAGGTGCATGTAGAACTATGGACGGGAATCGCTTGAAAATAGACAAGCTGGCAACCACGCTTCTTTTGACCACTGACCACTGACCACTGCCTTATATGCCCGCCCCGTCCATGAATTCGTTGGGGGAGTAGTGGCCCATTTCACGGCTGCCGACCTTGTAGGTGTTCAGCACGCCGAGCGGCGGCGCGTAGAGGTGGAGCGTGACGAGGTCTTGCCCGCTGATGTCCGGGTTCCCGATTTGATGTATGTCGGGCACGTCGGCCGCGGTCGTCTCGCCCGGGCTCCACTCGCGCGCCGAGTGGTAATAAAGCCCGCGCTCGTCGTCGAGGAGGAAGATGGTCTCCCACATCACGCCCTCGCAGACGCGCACCGCGCCGTAAGAGCCGTTATGGTCATGTATGGGCGTGCGCTGTCCGGGCCTCCAGCAGAGCACCAGCAGCTCTGCGAACTCGTTGCGCATGACACGGTGGCGACTGTATGTCCCCGCCTTGAAGGAGCGGTACGGGCGCAGGTCGTCCGGCGTGACCGTCACGCGGTAGAGCCAGTCGCCCAGGTCCGCGAAGTCAGGGGCTTCGCGGAGCGCAGCGAGCCTTTCCATCAACGACTTGAAAGAGAAGAGTTGCCCGTTGCTTTCAACTGGATTCGGGAGGCGGTTTGCGGGCGTGACATTCGTTGACATGATTTCGGGGAACTCCTCGGAAAATATTGCTGTCGTAAAGTCGGGCCGCGCGCTCAGAGACTCTTCATTGCGCCTGAGTTTTTATAGTACGCACGGCACGCGCGAGTCAATCTCGCATCAGTCTTAAAAAACCTCAACTCGCGAGCATGATTCTCACGTCGCGGACGTTCGTCCCCGTCGGGCCTGTGACAATCGCATCGCCGAGGGCGTCGAAGAGAGCGTAAGAGTTGCTCTCGTCAAGGAAGCGGCGCGCGTCCAGCCCCAAACGGCGCGCTCGCTCGATGGTCGTCTCGTCAACGACTGCGCCCGCGGCGGGACTGTTGCCGTCAACGCCGTCCGTGCCTGCGCTGAGGGCGACCGTTTGAGGGAAGACGCCATCTTTCTTCGCGAGCGCGTCCAATTCAATTGCCCAGCGCAACGCTGATTCGCTGTTGCGCCCGCCCGTTCCACGCCCTCGCACAGGGCACGCGAACTCTCCGCCGGAGATGAGACAGACGCCGCGCTCTTCGTCCGCCTTACGTCTTAAAAGTCTGGACACGAGTGTTGCACAGCCTTCGGCGATGGGTTGTTCGACCACGTCGCGCGCGACCTCGACGAGGAAGCCGTGCGAGCGGGCCGCCTCGGCGGCGGCGGTGAGCGCGCTCTCGTTGTCCAGCAGGATGTAGTGTCGTCGCAAAGCTCGTGCGGAGTTGGACGACGTTGTCTCAGAGAAACTTCGGACGGCGCGCAAGATGGATTCGGGCAGTTTTGTTTCGAGCTGATGGCGAGTGATAACGTCGGCTGCGTTCGTGGCTTCCTTTGTCTCTTCAACAGTCGGCCCGGAAGCGACAGATGCCTCATCGCCCGCGTTCGTGTCGGAGACTATCAGGCTCACCTGATCGCAGTTCGGCGCGAGCCGTGCCAGCCCGCCGCCTTTGACGGTCGAGACGGCGCGGCGGACAGAGTTGATCTCACGAATGCCCGCGCCGCACGAGACGAGCGCTTCGTTCATCGCGCGCAACTCTGCGAGCGTCGTATGCTCATCATTCGGCCACTCCATCATGGCGGAGCCGCCGCCCGAAATCAGGAAGATGACGGGTGCGCTCTCAACGCTCGCGCGTCGCAGAAGCTCGAACGCGGCCCGCGCGGCATTAAAGCTCTCGCTGTCTGGAAGCGGGTGTCCCCCCGTGAACGCGCGCCAGCAACCGGGCAGTGAGATTTCAGATGCGGGGGCCGTGACGACGCCCTCGGTCAAACGCTCTCCCAGAATCTCGCTCAACGCGTAGGCCATCGGACGCGCGGCTTTGCCTACGGCGATACTGTAAACGCCCGCGCGATTGTCGGAGAGGTCAATGTCTGTGTTGACCAGTTTGAGACGAGAGCTTTCCAGTCGCACTGCACGACGGACGGCGGCACCTGCGTCCACGCTCTTGAGCGCGTGTTCAAAAATCTCGTGCGCGGCGCGTCTGAGTGCGGGCAGGTCAGTCAAAAGCCTTTTCTCACTCCGTTGTGATGAGCGCGCGCATCGCGCGAAAGCGGCGGTCGCTGATGCCGCGCACCATCATCAAATGCTCCGGGCGGCGAAACGGGCCGTACTCCGCGCGGTGTGCGACGATGCGCGCGGCAAGCCCGCGACCCAGGCCCGGCAGCCTTTCGAGTTCGGCGGGCGAAGCCGAGTTGATGTTGACGCGCGGCGCAGTGCCGTCTTCAGTTCGAGAAACGAGAGGCGCGGTTTGACCAATCGTGCCCGCGTGCCGGCGCGGCAGCTTGACGCAGGACGCGGCCGCCAGCGCACAAACGAGTAGGAAGAGCGAGAAGAAAGTGTGTGCGCGCCGGGCTGGCCTTCGTCGTCTCATGTAATTCAGACCACTGTCCATGAGGGCTTCGGAAAAATTGCCGCGACCGTGTGCAAAATGCTAGAAGTGTAAAATTTTCAGGAACTTGTAACTTTAAAGAGCGGCTTTTCCACAGGCTTTTCCACAGCTTCTGTGGAAAAATCCCGAAATTGTGTCAGCACAGACAGAAGTGTCCGCACCGCTGAAGGAACTTCACGCAAAGACGCAAAGGCGCAAAGAAGACCGCCAAGACAGAACGGCGCTCAACCCCTTTGCGCCTTTGCGTCTTTGCGTGAGCCTGCCT
>DATFCB010000050.1:0-3651 GCA_035253525.1 Pyrinomonadaceae bacterium
CTTCGACCCCTCTTTCTTCTCCTTCAACGTCCCCGGCGGCCGCTGCGAAGTGTGCCAGGGCGACGGCACCGTCACCGTCGAGATGCAGTTCCTCGCCGACGTGGAGTTGGTCTGTGAAGAGTGCAAAGGCACGCGCTTCAAGCCACAGATTTTAGATGTCCGCTATCGCGGCCGAAACATCAACGACGTGCTCAACATGACCGTCCGCGAAGCCATGACCTTCTTCCGCGACGTGCCCAAAATCACCAACCGCCTCCGCGTCCTAGATGATGTCGGCTTAGGATATTTGCGCCTCGGCCAGTCCGCCACCACTCTCTCCGGCGGCGAGGCCCAGCGCGTCAAGCTCGCCGCGCATCTCTCGAAACGCACCGGCGCGAAAACTCTCTACATCTTCGACGAGCCGACCACCGGCCTACACTTCGACGACATCAACAAACTCCTCGCCGCCTTCCGCGCCCTCATCGAAGCCGGCGGCTCCCTCCTCGTCATCGAACACAACCTCGATGTCATCAAAACCGCCGACTACGTCATCGACCTCGGCCCCGAAGGCGGCGACGCCGGCGGCCACGTCGTCGCCACCGGCACGCCCGAAGAGTTGATGAAGGCGAAAGATTCTCATACCGGCTACTACCTCAAGGAACATCTGGCCCGCTCGAACGGGCACAGCGCTTAGAATTTCTCTGTAAACATCCCGCGGAGATGTGTCGGTAAGCCGGTAGCAAGCAATTGAGAGCGATCATCTCACGCAAAGGCGCAAAGGCGCGAAGAAAGCACGCAAGGTGAAGAGGCATTCAACCTCTTTGCGGCCTTCTTTGCGTCTTTGCGCCTTTGCGTGAGATTTCCCGTGGGTTACACCCAATTGCAAACCGATATCAGTTCTAAAAACAGCAACACACTTTTACGACACTACCGAAACTAGGGCCGCAGCTTGACGCGGTAGAGGGTGAACTTGCCGTGGCGCTCGCCCGCGTCGCGGTCGTACCAGCGGTCGAGGGTGGAGAGATTTGGCTCGGCGTCGGTGTCTGTGACGACGTAGGAGAGTTGTAAATTGGCGGCGCGGTCGCGTGTGAAGGAGGCCGTGTAATTCGCGTAGCGGTCAACTTCAGCGGCAATCTCTTGTGAGGAGAGCGGGGTGGAGTTGGCGGTGAGGCGGGCGTGGTGGCGGCCCCAGCCGAAGAGGGCTATGACGATGATGTAGTTGTTGTCCCTCAACTCGCGGTCGAGCCAGTGGGCGTCGAGCCCTTGATAGTAGGCGTGCTGGTAGAAGCGCTCCTTGTTCTCTTCCCATGTGCTGTCCGCGAAGACGTGGAGGTGGCGTGCCCAGAGGACGCCTTGCGGGGCGAGCGTCGGGAGGTCGTCGCCCTGTATGAGATTGGGCGCGAAGACGACGCCTTCGCGCTCGCCGCGCTGTCGCGCTTCCTGTGCCAGTTCTCGCAGGCGACGGCCGACCGGCATGGCCTCGTCGCGGATGACGTTCTGGTCGTCAACGACGTGTGTCGTGATGTCCGCTTCGACCACTCCCCAGCAGAAGGTGAGCACCGCCGCGAAGAGCAGGACGCGGCTCGACAGTCTGCGTTTGGCGTTGACCGCACCGCATAGGAGGGCGATTGCGAGCACGAGCGCGAAGGCGGCGACGTAGTTGACGATAAAAACTTCGTAGTGGATGGGCTGCAACGAGCGGCCCGTGATGACCTGCTGGTTGAAGACGGCGAGCGGCGTCAGGGCGAAGGCCGCCGCAACGAGCATCGTGCGGTCCCGCCATTCGAGACGCCCGCGCCAGACGCCGTAGGCGAGCAGGGCCAGAACGAACATCCCTATCAAAGAAGGCGGGCGCAAAAGGTCCGGGGCGCGCGTGTAGGTCAAGAGTTGCACTGCGTCCATCGTCTCGGCGCGGTGCGAGAGCAGGACCGCATACGGCACGAGCGAGAGGAGCGCAATCGCGGTTGTCACGGCCAACGACTTCAGGTCGCGCTTCCAGCCCGAGGGGCGCGCGATTGACAGAAGCAGTGCGAAGCAGGCGAGCCACGCGGCGGCCGTCGTCCAGAGGTAGAAGTAGGAGTAGACCTGGACGGCGAACGCCAGCCCTGCGCCCGCGGCGTAAAGGTAGAAACTGCGTCGGCTTTCGTGCTTAATCGAGCGCCAGACGAGCGCGCAGAAGAGAAAGAAGATTGGGAACGCAAGCGCGGGCAGATAGCGCCTGAGGAACGGCAGATACGGATAGGCCCAGCCCAGATCGAATATTTTCAGAATCGCGCCCTGCGCGCACGCGAGCGTCCCCAAACAGAGCACCATCAGCGCGCCCGTGGCCGCCAGCCGGTCGTCACCCGTCACCAGGCCGAAGAGCCAGAAGAGCGCAAGCGCGGTGGCGAAGGCCGCGAGCGCGCCCGTGATAATCATGGCCCAGCGCGCGTCCATCCCCGTTGCACGCGCCGCGAGCGCAATCGTGTAAGGCGGGATGAACTGTATGGAGAAGAGCGATTCGGGCTGCGGCGCTTCAACGGAATCGTCGCGCCCCGTAAAGGGGTCGTTGCGGCGCGGGCGGCCGTCAATCAGCGCTTGCAGGTAAGAGGCGTAAGCAACTTCGTCTATGTCGTTGTAAGCATATGCGCCATTCCACTCGCCGCCGCGCATGGCCCACAAATTGATCTGCGGGTAGATGCCGAGGATTGCCATCGCCAGGCCGGCGAGCGCGCCCAGGTGCCAGCGCAGTTTTGTACGCTTACTTTGCGACTGAGTTTCCATGCGGGACCGGAAATTTTTTTAGAAGAACTCGGAGCGCGTCAATCCTAACGATTCTGTGTCGCACTTGTAAACCGCGTGCCTTTCGGCTTACAAATGGACGTGAAAGGAATTTCTACAGCCATGAGTCTCAAAGAACGAATTGTAGGCGACATGACCGCGGCGATGAAGGCGCAGGACGCGGCGCGACTGTCCGTGCTCCGCATGGTCAAGGCCGCCGTGATGAACCGCGAGAAGGAGAACAACACGGAGCTGTCGGACCAGGAAGTGACGAAGGTCTTACAATCGCTCGTCAAGCAGCGGCGCGATTCCGTGGAGCAGTATGAGAAGGCCGGGCGCGAGGAACTGGCCGCGAAAGAGCGCGCGGAGATTAGTGTCATCGAAGAGTATCTGCCGCAGGCGGCCACGCGCGAAGAGATAGAGCGTGCGGTGGAAGAGGCGATTAAGGAAACAAACGCCTCTTCGATGCGCGAGATGGGGGCGGTGATGAAGGCCGCGCAAGCGCGCCTCGCGGGCCGCAACGCCGACGGGCGCACCGTGAGCGAAATCGTCAAAGCGAGATTGAGCTGAGCCGTACGTTGCGTCTTTGCGCCTTTGCGTGAAACTATTTTCCTCACGCAAAGGCGCAAAACTATTTTCCTCACGCAAAGGCGCAAAGACGCAAAGGGGTTGAGCCGTATTTTTATTCGTGAATGGGGGGTGTGATGAACGGAAAAGTTAGACGGACGAGGTTGTTTCTCAACGCGAGCACTTGTGCGCTCATGCTGCTGCTGAGTTCGCTGTCTGCGTGTGCGCAGAAACCGGGCCAGAACGCGGCCGCGCCCGAGTCGAAGCCGACGCCTTCGCCCGCGCCCGCCGCGCTCAGGCATTGGACCTCCTGAAGTTCAACCCCACGATCGACCCGAACCACGA